>JBNKFQ010000257.1:0-41873 GCA_050289385.1 Porticoccaceae bacterium
TCACCGTGCTCCTGATGGAAGCTCAGGGCGTCGACCATGCGCAACATTTCATCCACATTGCGGCCCAGCGGCAAATCATTAACCACCTGATGGCGGACCACCCCGTCTTCGTCGATCAAGAACGAGCCGCGAAAGGCAACACCAGCGCCTGCCTCCACATCATAGGCCTGACAAATTTCGTGTTTGACGTCTGCCACCAGGGCGTACTTGACCGGGCCAATACCGCCATTCTCAACCGGGGTATTGCGCCATGCGTTGTGCGAAAACTGGGAATCAATGGACACACCAATCACCTCGACACCACGCTTTTGAAATTCTTCGAAACGATGGTCAAACGCGATCAACTCGGACGGGCACACAAAGGTAAAATCCAGTGGATAAAAGAAAACCACTGCTTTTTTACCCTTGATTGCAGAGGACAAGGTGAACTCATCCACGATTTCACCATTACCCAACACCGCAGCGGCGGTAAAGTCCGGGGCCTGCTTACCAACTAAAACACCCATGCTTATTACTCCTGAAGTCATCAATTTGCAAAACTAACCGGTTGTATATAACAGTTTGCGGATAACCGGTTCCAAATAACGAACAGTAAATGCTTGTTTGTCTACAGATAATACCTGGCGACACCAAAAAATCTCATTAATAACAGCTATCAGAATGATAGCCCTACTTTTCTTCTGCCGCGTCTCCCGCCTGTTCTCCGGCATTTGCGGCGTCGGCGACCAGAGGTTTCAGCTCCCCCTTTTCGTACATTTCAGCAATAATATCGCTGCCGCCAATCAACTCACCTGCCACCCACAACTGCGGAAAAGTCGGCCAGTTGGCGTACTTGGGGAGATTGGTTCGAATCTCGGGGTTTGCCAAAATATCGACATACGCAAAACGTTCACCACACGCCATTAACGATTGCACGGCACGTGCAGAAAAACCGCACTGTGGCTGATTTGGCGAACCCTTCATGTACAGGATCACCGCGTTGCTTTCAATCTGATCGCGGATGGTTTCCATAATGTCCATAGTGATGACAACCTCTGGTGTGTTAAAGCGATCCGGCGGCAAGCGCCTTGCCACCGAAAGGGCGAAGATTCTACTGCAAGCGGCGCGCGCTATAAACCATGTATTTTTCATGGAAATAGCTGGCCAGATCCGTCGCACGTCGGTAGTCGTACGTCGCACGCCAAAAACAACATGCCTCTGTAGCCCTCTGTCACGGGGCATTTGGTTTGTGCGAAGAAGCGTTGGACCGGCCTTAAAAGCGTGCGACATGCGACCGCCCTTAAGAACAGACGTATGACTGTTCTTAACAAGACTCTGGATTATACTCGGCATTCTGGATTAAACTAGCTGGTTCTTACAGGCAGCGGCAGCGCTGCCTGTTTTACTTTAGAGGCACGTGCAGAAGCACTTGCAAAGCAGGAAGAAAGCAGAAAGCAAGGTACGCCATGAGCACTGACGCATTGATGAATACCTACGGTGAGCGGCCATTGACCCTGGTAAAGGGGGAAGGCTCTTGGGTGTGGGACGACAAGGGCAATCGCTATCTGGACGCGGTTGCCGGCATCGCCGTGTGCATTCTCGGCCACGCTCACCCCGCGGTCACTAAAGCATTGTCAGAGCAGGCCGCCACGCTGGTGCATACCTCCAACCTGTACAACCTGCCGGCCCAGCAAAAACTGGCGCAAAAACTCTGTGAACTGTCTGGCATGACCAATGTGTTTGTCAGTAACTCCGGGGCCGAAGCCAATGAAGCCGCCATCAAACTGGCACGGCTCTACGGCCGCACCAAAAACATCGAAGTGCCCACCATTGCTGTAACGGAAGGCGCGTTTCACGGTCGAACCCTGGCAACACTCACGGCCAGCGGCAACCGCAAGGTCCAGGCCGGTTACGACCCGCTGGTGCGCGGTTTTGTACGCGCGCCCTTCAACGATATTGCTTCACTGGAAACTATCGCCGCCAACAACAGCAGTGTCGTTGCGGTTATGGTGGAACCTGTGCAAGGTGAAGGCGGCATTCGCGTGCCCGACACTGACTACCTGGCCAAACTGCGTGAACTTTGCGATCGCAACCATTGGCTGCTGATTCTGGACGAAATACAGACGGGCAATGGCCGTACCGGCAAATTCTTTGCTTACCAGCGCGCTGGCATCTTGCCCGACATCGCAACGGTGGCGAAGGGGCTGGCCAACGGTGTACCCATTGGTGCCTGCCTCGCCAGCGGTGTCGCATCTACTCTGATGAAACCAGGCAACCACGGCAGCACCTTTGGCGGCAATCCACTGGCTTGCTCAGCTGCGCAGGCAACCATAGACACGCTTCTGGCAGACAATTTGATCGAACGCGCTGCAAATCTTGGCACAGATATTCTGGCGCGTTTTCAATCCGAGCTGTCTACCTGCCCGCACGTTACTGATATTCGTGGCTACGGCATGATGTTTGGCATCGAACTCGACAAACCCTGCCCGGAAATGGTCGCCAAAGCAGCTGCCAAAGGCGTGCTGATCAATGTCACTGCCGGCAACACCATTCGCCTGTTGCCGCCGCTTAATTTGACCAACGACGAAGCAGATCTGATGGTGAAGACTGTAGTCGACATCGTGACTGAGGAATAAATAATGGCCCCCAGACACTTTCTGACCCTGCACGATCTGTCACGGGACGAACTGAAAAGGATTATTCAGCGTGCCATTGAACTGAAGGCGCTGCGCAAAGCCGGCACACCTGTGGGGAACAATGCCCTGAGCGGTAAAGTGCTGGCCATGATCTTTGAAAAATCGTCCACGCGCACTCGAGTGTCGTTTGAAACCGGTATGGCACAAATGGGAGGCAGTGCGTTGTTTCTGTCACCGCGCGATACCCAGCTCGGTCGCGGTGAGCCGATTGAAGACTCGGCGCGAGTGATATCAAGCATGGTGGATATCGTTATGATCCGTACCTTCAGCCATGCCACCATAGAACGATTTGCCGAATACTCAAGAGTTCCGGTCATCAATGCACTGACCGACAGCTACCACCCCTGTCAGTTGCTGGCAGACATTCAGACCTGGACCGAACACTGCGGTCCGTTGCAGGGCAAAACCGTTGCCTGGGTGGGTGACGGCAATAACATGTGCCACTCCTGGATGAACGCCGCCGACATTCTCGACTTTCGCTTGCACATTGCCTGCCCGCAAGGTTACGAACCCGACGCCGACTTGCTGGACAAGTTTGCCGATCGCATTCTGCTTGTCAAAAACCCTGAAGAAGCGGTCACCGGGGCAGATCTGGTGGTAACCGACACCTGGGCATCCATGGGCCAGGAAGAAGAGAAAAAAATCCGAGAGCAGGCTTTTGCAGGGTTTCGGGTTGACCATGACCTGATGGCGCGAGCCGCTGATGGCGCCCTTTTTATGCATTGCCTGCCAGCCTATCGCGGGCTGGAAGTCAGCCACGAACTGATTGAAGACAGCAACATTTCCGTGGTGTGGGACGAAGCGGAAAACCGCTTGCACGCGCAAAAGGCGTTGATGGAATTTTTGCTCGACATGCACTCATAAACCTGCGATCAACACGACACCCCGGGCGCATAGAGGTACGCGCGGCACTTCTACCACCCCTTCCCTGCAACACCGCCAGCACCTGCAATTTTGAAATTGGCGGCTAGTACTCCTTTAAGGTGGTAATAACGGAGCCAATCACAACAACTACCGATAATCTCTATCATCAATTATTGCTATCAATAACCATTATCATTATAGTTTGCACTTTCACTCACAATCATTTGTCTATCGGGACGCTCTTATCATGCAACACAAACCACTTTATATCGCGACTGTTTTTGTTGTCTCTTGCAGCACTGTTTTCCTTGACCCTGCATTTGCCGATTCCAAAGCCGGCTCCCGGTCCGACTCCAGAACTGCAGTCGATGAAATCACCATTATTGGCAACCCCGACGCCGTCAAGACCCAGGCGGGTTCAGCTCACGTACTGACAAGCGAAGACCTGGAAAAATTCGAATACACCGATATTCACAATGTTTTGCGGCAAGTGCCGGGCATCAGTATTCGCGAGGAGGAAGGCTATGGCTTGCGGCCCAATATTGCCATTCGGGGCAGCGGTTCTGAACGCAGCTCACGTATCACTCTGATGGAAGACGGCATACTGATCGCACCCGCCCCGTACGCAGCGCCATCGGCCTATTACTTTCCTACCGCCGGGCGCCTGGCTGGCGTCGAGGTACTGAAAGGCCCTGCATCTGTGAAAAACGGCCCTTACACCGTGGGTGGAGCCCTCAACCTGCTGTCTACCCCGATTCCACAAGAAGACGGCGGCACCCTCAAGCTGGAGGCTGGCAGTGACAGAACCCTGCGACTGCACACCAACTACGGCCAAAACGGCAACAACGTGGACTGGCTGCTGGAAACCCACCAATGGCGAAGTG
This sequence comes from Porticoccaceae bacterium, assembly GCA_050289385.1. GTDB lineage: Bacteria > Pseudomonadota > Gammaproteobacteria > Pseudomonadales > Porticoccaceae > JBNKFQ01. Next base: position 4,424 of record JBNKFQ010000257.1, read on the forward strand.
ATGGCTTCAAGGCAATTGACCACAGCAACGGTGACAGCGGTTTTGACAAAAGAGATTATCTGGCCAAATTTCGCGTCCACAGCGACATCGACAACGCGGTATACCAGCAGCTGGAACTGAAATTGCAGCATTCCAGCGAAAATTCGGACCAAAGCTACCTCGGTTTGACCGATGCCGACTTTGGCAGCAATCCCTACCGCCGTTATGCGCCGTCGCAAATGGACAACTTCGACGCCGACCACGAACAGGTAGCGCTCAGCTACTACCTGGACCTGAACAATGCCTTCACTTTTTCCGCCACGGTGTACAACAACGAGTTTGCCCGAAACTGGTTCAAGACCGACAAATTCAATGCCGGAATTGGCAGTGTTGGTTATAACGCCGCCATCGGTGCCATCAACAACAACCCGGCCAGCGCCGATGCCCTGCTATACCAGGCCATACTGGATGGCACTTACAGCGACCCGGTAAACGTGAACATCAAAGACAATAATCGCGAATATTATGCTCGCGGCATTGATCTGAAATTCGGTTTTGCCTTTACCGCTGGCAACACCGCTCACGACCTGAGTATTGGCCTGCGCTACCACGAAGACGAAGAAGATCGTTTGCAACGCAACAATGCCTGGGTACTGGAAGATGGTGTCCTGACTCTCGCCGCCCCCGGCGTCTGGGGCGATGCCGGCAATCGCCAGCAACACGCCGAAGCCGTAGCACTTTACCTGCACGACACCATAGACGTGGGCTCCTGGTCATTTACCCCGGGTGTGCGCTATGAGTCCATTGACCAGACACGTCAGGACTGGTCCGATATGGCCCGCACCATCGTGGCCAGCCAGCGGGAAAACAGTAATCACGTACTGCTACCCGGTCTTGGCGTCAGCTACACCGTCAATGACCAGTGGCAGTTGATCGCCGGCGTTCACAAGGGCTTTACCCCTTCCGGCAACAGTCCGAATACCGACGAAGAAGAGAGCATCAACTACGAAGCCGGCTTCCGCTTTGACAATGACAGGGCAAACGCGGAACTGATCGCGTTTTACAACGATTACGAAAACCTGCTGGGCAGTTGCACGGCATCAACTGGCAGCAACTGTGAGCCCGGCGACCAGTTTAACGGCAACGGTGTCGCTGTTCGGGGCATTGAACTGCTGGCCCACTATTCTCTGACGCGAGGCGCCGACTATGACATGCCGGTTGCACTCACCTACACCTGGACTGACGCCGAATTCAAATCCACTTTTCAAAGTGACTTCTTCGGCAATGTGACGTCCGGCGATCCACTCACCTATACCCCTGAACACCAGGCACGCGTGAGCATTGGCTACGTCAACAACAGTGGCTGGGATCTGTACCTGAATACCACCTGGGTGGATGAGATGGTTACCGCACTGGGAACCAATAGCTTCAACACGACGGACAGCAACCTGCTGTTTGGTTTGGCTGGTCATTACGCCATTGGCAAGACAACCACCCTGTACGCCACCATCGAAAACCTGACCGACGAAGCCAACATTATTGCGCGAGCGCCTTATGGCGCCCGTGTCAACCGGCCCCGCAGTTTTATGCTGGGTATTCGCTGGGACCTGTAAACCTGAACACAAAAGAGCGTCGAGTGTAGCGGCACACGGAAGTGCCCTCACAACATCACCCGCCCTGTCTTTCCTTCCGACTTCCGACTTCTTCTGACCACCACCCCCGCTTAGACCAAATACATCTAAGTAACCTCAAATTCACTGTTTCCGCGCCCAACAGGGGCAAGAACGTTAGCAGACACCAACATCACAAAATCCCCACAAGTTATCCACAGGCTATTCTTTTTCAGAGATCTTGCATTTCAGCAAAAACCGCACTATCTTGTGCTGGAATTATGAAAAACCCCTATATATTGGGTTGTCAGAGATCGGGCGTCCGGTTTCAGGGGTGGCTTTTCAAGATCGGGATAAAGCTATAAACAAAAAGCTGTAAAACTGTAAAACTGTAAACAAATATATAAGCAGTTACTTGCAAACAGGCTGAATAACAAACAGATAAAGACCGGGATCGTCGTGGCGACATCAGGGGAAACACAACACGTGTGTCTCACACTCCCTCGGCAGTGACCCGACGCTCCGGACGGCGTATTCACAGCGCTTCGCCGGTTACAACAACTCAATCAATTATGGGACTGCACCACGCAATAGAGTGCCACTGATATCTTTGGAGCAATCAAGAATGCATACCGATGTGAGCGAAAAAACTGCGACAACCACCCCTCCCGCTCCCACTCCCACACAGGCCAGCGCGGTAGCGGCTACGGCGCCAGGGCAACTCAGGGTAATCAAGCGCAACGGCACTGTGGTGCCCTACGAAGACAGCAAAATTGCGGTCGCCATCACCAAGGCCTTCCTTGCCGTTGAAGGTGGTACAGCGGCCGCTTCGGCGCGTATTCGCGAAACCGTCGACAACCTCACCCGTATGGTCAGCGACACCTTCAAGCGTCGCATGCCCTCCGGCGGTACGGTTCATATCGAAGACATCCAAGACCAGGTAGAACTCGCCCTGATGCGCAGCGGTGAACACAAGGTGGCGCGCGACTACGTACTGTATCGCGAACAACGCGCTCGCGAACGCACCGGCAGCACGCCGCCGCCAGCGGAATACGCCGATACCAGTATTCAGATTACCCTCAACGACGGTTCCACAGCCCCGCTCGACATGGGCCGGGTGCACACCGTTGTCTCGGAAGCCTGCGAAGGGCTTAAGGGCGTTGAGGTCGACGCCATTCTCAAGGAAGCGCTGCGCAATTTGTACGACGGCGTATCACTGGAAGACGTCAATACAGCGCTGGTAATGACAGCCCGTACGCTGGTGGAAAAAGAGCCCAACTACACCTACGCCACTGCACGTTTATTGCTTGACAACCTGCGTTCCGAAGCACTCTCTTTTCTGGGCGTGGCCGAGGCGGCCACCTCTCACGAAATGGAACATATCTATGCCGGCACCCTGTCGGCCTATGTGAAAAAAGGTGTCGAACTGGAGTTGCTGCACTCCGATCTGCTGAAGTATGACCTGGAAAAACTGGGTGCGGCGCTCAAGGCCGAACGCGACATGCAGTTCACCTATCTGGGGCTGCAAACCCTGTACGACCGTTACTTTCTGCACAGCGGCGACGTTCGTTTTGAACTGCCACAAACCTTTTTCATGCGGGTGGCTATGGGCCTTGCCATGGCCGAAGAAAACCGCGAAGAGCGCGCCATCGAATTCTATAATCTGCTGTCGTCGTTCGACTATATGAGCTCCACGCCGACACTGTTCAACGCCGGCACCCTGCGCCCGCAACTGTCGAGCTGTTACCTGACCACTGTGCCGGACGACCTGCACGGCATTTACGGCGCCATACAAGACAACGCCATGCTCTCCAAATGGGCGGGCGGCCTGGGCAATGACTGGACGCCGGTGCGCGCACTGGGCTCGTACATCAAGGGCACCAACGGCAAATCACAAGGGGTTGTGCCCTTCCTCAAGGTTGCCAACGACACGGCGGTAGCGGTGAACCAGGGCGGCAAGCGCAAGGGCGCCGTTTGCGCCTACCTCGAAACCTGGCACCTGGATATCGAAGAGTTCCTGGAACTGCGTAAAAACACGGGCGATGATCGCCGCCGCACTCACGACATGAACACAGCCAACTGGGTGCCCGACCTGTTTATGAAGCGCGTTTTTGACGACGCCGAATGGACCCTGTTCACTCCCGCCGAATGCCCCGACCTGCACGACTTGTGCGGCAAAGCGTTTGAACAGCGCTATACCGAATACGAGCGCCTGGCCGACGAAGGCAAGATCAAACCGTTCAAACGGGTACGTGCGCAAGACCTGTGGCGCAAAATGCTGGGCATGCTGTTCGAAACCGGCCACCCCTGGGTAACCTTTAAAGACAGCTGCAACCTGCGCTCACCACAGCAACATGTGGGTGTAGTGCATTCGTCCAACCTGTGCACCGAAATTACCCTGAACACCACCGCCGGTGACGAAATCGCCGTCTGCAACCTGGGTTCGGTAAACCTGGCCCAGCACATTGTCGACGGCAAACTCGATACCGACAAATTGCAGAACACGGTAAAAACCGCGGTGCGCATGCTCGACAATGTAATCGACATCAACTACTACTCGGTAGAAGCGGCACGCACATCCAACATGCGTCACCGTCCGGTCGGCCTGGGACTGATGGGATTTCAGGACGCCCTGTACATGCAAAAAATTGCCTATTGCTCCGACGCAGCGGTGGAATTTGCCGACCGCTCCATGGAAGCCATCAGCTACTATGCCATTGAAGCGTCCTCGGAACTGGCGGCAGAACGCGGCAGCTACTCCTCGTTTGAAGGTTCGTTGTGGAGCCGGGGCATTCTACCCATCGACTCCCTCAATCTGCTGGAAGAACAGCGCGGCAGCGATTACATCAAGGTAGATCGATCCACCACCCAGGACTGGGATTCCCTGCGAGAAAAGGTCAAAAACCAGGGCATGCGCAACTCCAACGTGATGGCTATTGCGCCGACCGCCACCATTGCCAACATTACCGGCGTGTCGCAATCCATTGAACCGACCTACCAAAACCTGTACGTCAAATCGAATCTGTCCGGTGAATTTACCGTGGTTAACAAGTACCTGGTGCACGAACTGAAAGAACAGGGATTGTGGGATTCGGTGATGGTCAATGACCTCAAATATTACGATGGCTCCGTACAGCCCATTGACCGGGTTCCGGCCGATATGAAAGCGCGCTACGCCAACGCCTTTGAAGTCGAGCCGCGCTGGATTGTCGAGGCCGCCAGCCGCCGTCAGAAGTGGATAGACCAGGCCCAGTCGCTGAACCTTTATATCGCTGGCGCCAACGGCAAAAAGCTGGACATCACTTATCGCATGGCGTGGTACAGCGGCTTGAAGACCACTTACTACCTGCGTGCGCTTTCTGCCACCACCACAGAAAAATCCACAGTCGATACCGGCACGCTCAATGCCGTGTCAGCAGGCATACCGGCAGCCGCGACTCAGGCGGCTGATGTGCCCAAAGCCTGTTCACTGGACGATCCGGATTGTGAAGCGTGCCAATAACACGAACATGCATTTAAAGAGAGATAAAGATAAACGTTGAGGAATGACTATGCTCACTTGGGAAGATTTCGACACAGCAGAAACTGCTAAACCCTCAATGCTGCAGCCGGCCCCCGCCGAGCCCGCTCCCGACTTCTCTTCAGATGCAGAATCTGCATCGGTAGAGACAGTGCCGGTAGACTCTTCACCAGCAGAGAAGGTCGCCAGCGAGTCCGGGCCGGTAGTGGCACCAACTTCTGACACCGCTGCACCAGCCGCGGGAGATGCCTTGAGCCAGGCACGTGAATCGCTGGCCAATCTGGACGTCGCACCGGGTCTGGAAGAACTGGAAATGGGCGCCGAGCGTGTACAGGTAGACGACAAGGCGATGATCAACTGTCGCGCCGACCTCAACCAACTGGTGCCCTTCAAGTACGACTGGGCCTGGCAAAAATATCTGGACGGCTGCGCCAATCACTGGATGCCGCAAGAGGTAAACATGGCGAAAGACGTCGCCATGTGGAAAGACCCCAACGGCCTGACCGAAGACGAGCGCCGCATTGTGATGCGCTCACTGGGCTACTTCTCCACTGCTGACTCACTGGTAGCCAACAATCTGGTACTGGCCATCTACCGCCTGATCACCAACCCGGAATGCCGTCAGTATATTCTGCGCCAGGCGTTCGAAGAGGCCATTCACACGCACGCTTATCAGTATTGCGTCGAATCGCTGGGCATGGACGAAGCCGAAGTCTTTAATATGTATCGCGAGTTGCCTTCCATTGCCAAAAAAGCCGCCTGGAGCATCAATCATACCCAGGGTATTTCCAACCCGGGCTTTAAAACCGGCACGGTGGAATCCGATCAGGAATTGCTGCGCAATCTGGTGGGTTTTTACTGTGTAACGGAAGGCATCTTCTTCTACTGTGGCTTCACTCAGATTCTTTCAATGGGTCGCCGCAATAAAATGACTGGCGTTGCCGAGCAGTTCCAGTACATACTACGCGATGAATCCATGCACCTGAATTTTGGCGTTGATATCATCAACCAGATCAAGCTGGAAAACCCACATTTGTGGACACCGGAATTTCAGCAGGAAGTGATTCAGATGATCCTGGAAGGCACCGAGCTGGAAATCGAGTACGCACGCGATTCCATGCCGCGCGGTGTATTGGGTATGAATGCCGCCATGATGGAGGAATACCTCCACTTTATCGCCAACCGCCGACTGGCGCAGTTGGGCCTGCCGGAACAGTATACCGGCGCACAAAATCCGTTCCCGTGGATGTCGGAAATTATGGATCTGCGCAAGGAGAAAAACTTTTTTGAAACCCGGGTTATTGAGTATCAAACCGGGGGAGCACTAAGCTGGGATTAATAAAAACAAGGGATGGAAGTTAGTTGTATGTAACCGAAAGTCGCACCTTTGCTGGCTGCTTGGGACATAATAAGAACTAACAAGTGCACGGAGGCACACCAAAAATAAAAAATTGGCGGACTTGGGGGACCATGTCCGTCATTTTGTTTTTTGAAGGTACAGTTAAAATATGTCCAACGAACGTATCCGCGCCGTAACAGAACAAGACCTGGACCGATGTTTTGAAATTGAGTCTGTTTCTTATTCAGGCGACGAAGCAGCGACCAGGGATAAAATTCTAAAGCGAATTAAAAGTTACCCGGAAGGCTTTCCTGTTTTGGAAAAAGACGGAGAAGTCATCGGCTTTATTAACTCCGGAGCCACACACCTCGTTGAACTCGACAACGAAGAATTCAAGGATTTGATCGGCCACGATCCCGATGGAAAGCATATCGTCATTATGTCTGTTGTTGTGCACCCGGATTACCAGGGAAAAGGCATGGCCAGCAAACTGATGAACAGTTTTATAGAAAAAATGAGAACTCTTGGTAAATCTGACATCTATCTGATTTGCCAAACTGAATTAATCGACATGTATGCAAAATATGGTTTTGTTTACCTTGGAGTATCGGACTCTAATCACGGGGGCAAAAACTGGCATGAGATGTCGTTGTCTTTACAAGATAGAAAATAAACAACGTTTGTGGCAACCAGTTGACCCGAATCACATTAACAAACTGTCAGAGCTAATAACGATGAAACAAACAGCAGGTGGTTTACTCCGAGCTGGTATATTGGAGCCATGAAGACAAATACCTGAAGCTGAGAAGCACAGCTCCAATAACGCAACAGGAAAAAGCGACCGCAAAAAATATGGAGCTGTTAAATACAGTAAATTGGGCAAATTAGTGCTAACAGGCCCTAAGACCATAACCCGCTGCAAAACATGCAGCGGGTCAGTGGTTTAAAATACATATTTTTGTGAATTAACGTAACTCAAAGCGATCAAGCGTCATTACCTTGGTCCAGGCGTCGACAAAATCGCTTACAAACTTCTCTTGCGCATCATTGGCAGCATACACTTCTGCGACCGCACGCAACTCGGAGTTCGAGCCGAAAATCAGATCGACCGGAGTCGCTGTCCACTTGAGCTTGCCCGTTTCGCGGTCGCGGCCTTCATAAACACCGACCATTTTTGCTGACTTCGACCACTGCGTAGACATATCCAGCAGATTGACAAAGAAATCGTTGCTCAACGTTCCCGGCCTATCGGTAAACACACCGTGTTTGGACATGGCGGCATTGGCATTGAGGGCGCGCATGCCACCCACCAGAACGGTCATTTCAGGAACTGTCAGAGTCAGAAGGCTGGACTTGTCTACCAGCATTTCTGCCGGCGAACCACGGTGGCCTTCACCAAAATAGTTGCGGAAACCGTCTGCCGTCGGTTCCAGTACGGCAAACGAAGCGGTATCGGTCTGTTCTGCCGAGGCGTCCATACGTCCCGGTGTAAACGACACGCTCACTTTATGCCCACCCTGTTTTGCCGCGTGCTCAATGGCCACCGCGCCACCCAGAACGATCAGATCGGCCAGTGATATTTTTTTGCCGCCCGATTGCGCCCGGTTAAAATCTTTTTGAATACGCTCCAACCGGTCCAGCACCTTGCCGAGTTCTGCCGGATCGTTCACTGGCCAACCGTTTTGTGGCGCCAGGCGAATACGGGCTCCGTTGGCACCGCCACGCATATCGGTGCCACGGTAGGTAGAGGCCGATGCCCAGGCAACCCTGACCAGCTCGGATACGGTCAGCCCCGAATCCAGGATTTGCGACTTCAATCCTGCAACGTCACTGCTGTTAACCAGAGGGTGGTTCACAGCCGGTATCGGATCTTGCCAGATCAGTTCTTCATCAGGTACTTCATCGCCAATGTAGCGCGCGCGAGGGCCCATATCACGGTGGGTCAGCTTGAACCAGGCTTTGGCAAAAGCCAGCTCAAATGCGTCCGGGTTTTCCTGAAAGCGTTTGGCGATTTTGCGATAGGCCGGATCAAACTTTAACGACAGGTCAGTGGTAAGCATGATGGGCGTGTGCCGCTTTGAAGGGTCGTGGGCATCCGGCACAATTCTCGCGGCATTGGCATTTTTGGGCACCCACTGGGTAGCGCCTGCCGGGCTCTTGCTCTGTACCCACTCAAAACGGAACAGGTTGTCCAGATATTGTGTGGTCCAGGCCACCGGATTGGCTGACCAGGCACCTTCCAGGCCACTGGTGACTGTATCTTCGGCGTTACCCTTGCCACACTTGTTCTTCCAGCCCAAACCTTGCTCCTCAATGCCAGCGGCGGCAGGCTCAGCCTCCAGGCACTTCGCATCGCGGGCACCGTGGGCTTTACCAAAGGTGTGTCCACCGGCGATAAGCGCAACGGTTTCTTCGTCGTTCATCGCCATGCGGCCAAAGGTTTCGCGAATATCCCTCGCTGCCGCGAGTGGGTCCGGGTTGCCATTCGGGCCTTCGGGATTCACGTAAATCAGGCCCATCTGAACCGCGGCAAGGGGCTTCTGCAATTGTCTGTCACCGTGGTAACGCTTGTCATCAAGCCATTTGGTCTCCGGGCCCCAGTACACCATGTCGGGCTCCCAGTCGTCTTCGCGCCCGCCGGCAAAACCGAAGGTCTTGAAGCCCATGGATTCCATCGCAACATTGCCCGTCAGAATCATCAGGTCGGCCCAGGAAATCCGGTTGCCGTATTTCTGTTTGACCGGCCACAGCAGCCGCCTGGCCTTGTCCAGATTCGCATTGTCGGGCCAACTGTTGAGGGGCTCGAATCGCTGTTGACCGCCACCTGCACCGCCGCGGCCATCCTGCATGCGGTAGGTGCCCGCGCTGTGCCAGGCCATGCGAATAAAGAAGGGCCCATAGTGGCCATAGTCTGCGGGCCACCAGTCCTGCGATGTGGTCATTAACGCCTCGATGTCCTTTTTCACCGCATCGAGATCGAGGGTTTTAAACGCCTCGGCGTAATTGAACCCCGTTCCCATCGGATTGGACTCGGTATCCTGCTGGCGCAAAGGTTGCAGATCCAGCTTTTCCGGCCACCAGAACCGGTTCGACGGCTCCTCACTCGGGGCAGCCGCAAGGCTTGATATCACAGATATTGGAACAGCTACCGCCAGGATAGCCACCATACGAATTGTTTTCCTGAACATAGAAACCGCCTCCCTTGGTTAAGACACAATATGTTTAATACAAATATGGTTAAAACATAACAGGTTTAGTACAAAACAGGTTTAACGCGATATACGTTTAATACGAAACACAGTTTGAGCAAACGATACTCCTTTCGTTAACGACAGTATCATTTGTTTACACTATAGAAGAGATTGAAAACTAATATCGGCAATTTGCGTTCCCTGGTCACGCAGAATCATTTTGCTGCCATTCCCGACGGCACTTGTGTCGCAGTCAGAAACGTTTCCGTCCTCGAATGGAAATCTGCACATCGTCAATATTGTTGCCACTCTGCAGTGGAAAACCAACGTCAATGTGCAATACCCGGTCGCTGCGAAAACGACTGGAAGTTACTCTAAGGCCAAAGCCCACATTCGCAAGTACACCGCCGTTCTCACCGTTGTCGCGGTCGTTGTACCAGGCTCGGCCCACATCAACAAACAACGCGGAACCGAGATAAAACAACCGGAACAGATGGTAGTCGTAAAACAGGCGCCGTTCTGCAGAAAACAGAAAGCTTCGATCGCCTGCCTGAAAACGTGACGGGAAACCGCGCAATCCTTCCCTGCCGCCCAGTAATAACTGTTTTTCGCGCGTCAGGTTTCGAGCGTAGTCCAGCCGAAACCTCAACAACCACTGACGTTTTTCAAACGGGCTTAAAAACCAGCGCCACTCTGACCACGTTGACAAATTTTCCCAGTCACTTTCGGATTTATCCCAAAAACCTTCTCCGCCTGTATCCCAGAACAGTAAGCTATCACTCAGTGGACGATAGGCATTTCGGTAAAAGCCCGACAGATACCACATGGATTTGTCAGCGCCCATTCCATTAACGGTTGCGCCGACGCGGAATTTGTAGTGCTCGCCAACGTAAATATTTTCGCTGCGAGCAAAACTGGTAATATTTTTTTCCACGATGTATTGATCTTCGGTGTGCTCTCGCTCTACCCACCAATAGGAACGGGCTCTGTTCTCAGGCACCAGCAGTGGATTGCGAGTGTCTTCGCCAGCGGCAAAGTGGTGACGCTCATAATGCCAGCCCACTTGCCAGCGACGGGTGATGGAGTCTTGCAATCCCGGACTGAAGCCGTAGTTGATCTCCGCCTCATTAAAATCGTGGGCAAATTTTTCAACCTCTTCACTGCGAAAATAGAGTTTGTCGTCCTGTTTTACCTCGCGCACAAACAGGCCGTAGGCATGGTGAGTATTCAGTGAATAAAAGGGGTGTTGCAGAGAGACATTGCGAGCAAAACCGTCTTCGTTGTCAGCCCACTCACTGGCCAACTGCCAGCGACTGCCAAACAACTCCCGGTCGCTGAATTTGAGGGAGTATCCACTGCGATCCTCGTCATTTTCGCGCCCCAGAAACAGATTGATTCCGCGTCCCAGCAAGTTGTCATCGTTGATAAAAAAACCGCTTTTGTTTTCTCCACCCGATCGGGAGAATGTGGCACCACCGGTCAATGTCCAGGTATCGCGCACAATCACTTTAATATCGATGCGATCACCACAAAGGCGCACCGGGCGAATACGAGCATCGTATAAATAATCTTTATCCCGGAGCAGACGTTCGCTTTCCTCCAGCTTTTGGCGGTTCCAGGTATCGCCCTCAGTAAACAACAGAACGTCCCGGATCACCCACTCTTTGGAAACCGCGTGAACGCGATTGGCGAGACGGCCATACCAGACCTGATCTTTGGGGTTTTGCAAGTCAAAAACATTGAAGCGTACAATTTCGATATTGCCGATACGCGCTTGCGGGGGAATGGCTTCGTAGCGCGGTGTGTCTTCAAAGCGAAACTCAAACTGGTCTTTGCGAGAGACATCTTTGGACAATTCAGTGCACTCTTGAGACCACGCGCCATTCGCGCAGACGCACAATGCGGCCAGCCCCGGAAGGAGTGGCACCAATCCATGCATTCGTTTAATCCAACATTCAGAACTCATAAGCCAAGTGTAGTCCTATTGTCGTCCGATAGTTGACCGGTATATGATCGAACAATATCCATCAACTTGCCGATCGACTATGAGAAAACCATGATTATCAGAAAACATCAAAAAACAGACAGAAACTCGTTGATTGATCTCTGGAAAACCACGTTTCCAGACACTCCGTCTCACAATCAACCGGACAAGATAATCGACGCAAAGCTGGCAGTTGACGACCTTATATTTGTTGCCGAACAGGACGGTGCGCTAATTGGTTCCTGCATGGCTGGCTATGATGGTCACCGGGGCTGGCTGTACGCAGTTGCCGTTCTGGAAGAGTACCGGCGAAAAGGCATTGGAGCGGAGTTAGTTAACACCGCGATGGCAGCACTAAAAGAACTGGGTTGCATCAAGGTAAACCTGCAAATTCGCGCAACCAAAACCAAAGTAGCGGCATTTTATAAATCGCTGGGATTTGAAACGGAAGAGCGGCTGAGTATGGGAGCATTTATCAATTAATCATTTATTCAATAAGAAGGAATATTTTCCCAAACCACTGGAATCACAATGTTTGCTGAATGAAATGTGAAACTGTCGCAAATATTCGGCTTTTCTTTCAGGCGCTAATCTCGCAAGCTAATACAAATGGTCAACTGAGTGCTTTTACCATGAATGCTCAAACAGGCAATCATTACAATCATGTTCGCCGAACACCCCGTCATTTCTGTTCAAGCCTATTAAAGAAACGGAACCTGTCATATACCGTTTTTTTGTATTCATTGCTGCTATTAACCGGTTGCTTTGGCCCTGAAACTCCCCAGGAAGTTACCAAAGCGTTTTGGAATTCGGTAATCAATAACAACCACAAAGGCGTCATTCGATATTCAACCCTGGGAAATGACCAGAGCTACGATGGTTTCACACAGGACTGGAGTGGTTTTCAGCCATCCTGGGGTCGAATAGTCATTGATGGCAACGAAGCGACTATTGTCGCTGACTTTCTGAAGGAAAACGGATCGGATAAAAACAGCCGACGAGTAATTACTTACCTGATTAAAGAACAGCATGACTGGAAAGTGGACTACGTGCGCACCAACAGGCACCTGACAGGTGGCTCTTTTGCCAACCTGCTCGAGCTGTTTGACCAGATAGGTGAGGATGTTTCCAACCATTTCAAGAGTTCTACCGACACCTTGAGCGAAGACATTGAACGTCTGAGCGAGCAGTTTATGCAGCTCTCGAATGAAATTGGCGAACAAACTTCAAGACATCTGGAAAATTATGCTGAACAGCTTCGTCAAAAACTGAAAGAGCTGTCAGACTCCGTGCAACGCGCATTAAAAGAGCAGGATCAGCAGCTTTCTCCGAAAGACAGGTGGACCATGAATGCTGTCATCGCCAACCTGAATAACAGTTGCGACCAGCTTGCCGACCCCGGTTTTGATGCAATCGCCAATAGCAGCCAGACCGTTGCTCTGGCCAGTCGACAATTGGCGTCCGTAGACAATGGCGTATTGAAAAATTACAAAACCAAATGGCGCGCCTGGGAACAGGAATTCGAAGCTACCATGCAACAAGCACTTTTCGATTTGTCCACACTGGCAGAGGATCGCACATAGTGCCACAATACCCAAAGCATCCACTTGTCGAACCAAACAGGTAGACAGGCGCAACAAAAACCTGAAACCCGGATTGTTAGAATACGACCAGTTAAACGGAATTATTTATGCAATATCTTGAAGAGTTAGTCGAATATAAAGCCTGGGCAAACAGACTTTTTTACGATTGCATTTCTGAATTGACTGAAGAACATCTCACTGCTGCGCAACCGATTATTTTTGGCAGTTTGATACGTACCCTGAACCATACTTGTCTGATGGATTTCGTTTGGAAATCCCACCTGATTGGCAGCGGGCATGGCCTCACCAGTCGCAATCCGAAAGAGCATCCCGACTTTGAAACCTTGCGACGCAAACAGGAGTCTCTGGACGAGTGGTTTATAGAATATACAAGCTCACTTTCAGAAGAAAAGTGCGACGAGGCCATTGAGTTTGAATTCATTGGCGGCGGATCGGGCAGCATGTCGCGCCGGAATATAATTCTGCACGTCGTCAACCATGGAACCTACCATCGCGGGCATGCGGCCGACATTTTGTACCATTTTGGCACAATGCCACCTGCAACTGACCTGCCTGTGTTTATTCGACACACCGAGCGCTGATCACTGAACCAAATATACAACCGTGTTCTAGTACTCCTTCAAGGTGCTAATGACGGGTTCAGCGATCCCGGGGTGTTCGGCAGCAAGGCGCAGTGCACAGGCAATGGCCGTAGCCCTTGGCAAGCACGGCAACGCCGCTGCCGGGCGCCTCGGGATCGCCCTGCGGATTGGCTTGTCAGCGCCCATGGACGTCGTTGCGCCTCTTGGCAAGAGCTACGGCCATTACCGGCGAGGCGCGCCTCGCCATGAACGCTGACAAATCCAATGAACCCGTCATTAGCACCTTGAAGGAATACTAGTTGGCCGGTGAATATTTTCTGGTGAACTATACTCAATGCTCACCTATATGATCAGGCAGGGGTATTACCATGAAAATGATGATTGATTTCAGCTTTCCGCTTGAACCTTTTAACACCTTTGTCAGAAATGGAACGGCTGGACAAAAAACACGACAGGTTCTGGAAGACTTGCAACCGGAAGTCGTTTATTTTTCAGAGCGCGGTGGCAAACGTGGCGGCATAATGATTGTGGACCTGGCCGATCCGTCAAAGGTTCCGGCCATTGCCGAGCCGCTGTTCTTAACCTTTGATGCCAGCGTGAAATTTCATGTCGTAATGACACCTGAAGAACTGGAAAGAGCAGGTTTGGACGAATTGGGGCAGCGTTATTCGTGATTGCAGTGAGCCGAATAAAACCTTTATATCGACTCTTTATACGGCCCATCCACCAGCGTCAGGATCATTCAGCCGCGTGCAGGCCGCTCAGGTAAATCCGGCTTCTCCGGCCTCTCAGGTCTGTCGGGTTTTTCCGGTTTCTCTGGTCTTTCCGGTTTCTCTGGTCTTTCCGGGCGCTCGGGCTTTTCCGGGCGTTCGGGTTTTTCCACACGATCCGGCCGCTCGGCTATTGCAGGCAGCGGGGGCCTTTCCGGCAAGCGTATGGTATTAACGATATCTGGCGGTGGCGTATCGTCACTGCTGATACGAATGCTTTCTTTTTTTTCGCTGTCGTTATCCACAGCTTGCGACGGCAGCGGCAAACACAGGGTAAACAGCATCAGCGGAAAAACAGCGGTGCGTATAAAAAATACCTTTTTTGCAAAAGCGGGCATTGTGACTCCCCTCACCTTAGCTTTTGAGTGCCGGCTGCCGGCCCGTTACATCAACTCGTACCTTGTGCTCGGACAAACCATCCGAGTACGCCACTTCCAGATACCCGACACCAGTGTCTCGTATTCGCAAGGGCAGTGTGAGCAAATTTTTACCCTTGCGCAATTCCGCAGTCCAACTCAATTCTTGCGTATCCGGGTAACCGTCTATTTCCATATTGTCTGCCAAAACAATACGAATAACCGCGTCGCCGATATCGACATCGCTGTCGATAATAACATTCACCGGTCGAGTCTGATCGACAACCAGCTCAACCGGAGCGGATAACGGCTCGGACAGCATGAACAGGGAACCCCGATCACCCAGAAAAAATCCAAGTGTCACACCCAGCAACAAAACCGCCGCCATTGCCCAAAGATTTGACGTTTTCCGCAATGATAGCCGCGAACCTCTGACGACTGCGGTGGCAATGGCCTGATTGACAAAACCCGGTTGCATGGGCGGCACATCCAGCGCACGCAGTTTTTTATTCAGTTGAAGATCTGTCCAGTAGTGTTGGCATATATCACACTGGCTCAGGTGCTGGTATACAGCGCTCTCCTCAGGAGGAAACGCACTGTATTCGACCAACCTGGCCAGCTTTTCCTTGACCGACGCACATTTAATAGCAGTAGACCGCATATCAATACACCTTATCCTTATCACGTACGTTGGCCACAAAAGGTTCCACTGACAAGCGTTTTTTCAGCTCGGCTTTTGCCCTGTGCAGTCGTGATTTTATCGTGCCGACAGGCACGTCGAACACGCTGGTCAGCTCATCCAGCGTGTAACCTTCCATCAGGTGCAAGGCGATCAGTGCCCGTTTTTCTGTGTCCAGACCGTCGAGTGCAGCCAGAATTTCCCTGGACTGCCTGGCATTTTGTGCCGCCTGTTCCGGCTCAGGGCCGGACGCAGCCAGTTGATCGAGCCGATCCGTGGAGAGCGAACCGTCGGCAAATCCGCCGTTTAACGGGTCGCGCCTTTGCTTTCTGCAGTGATCAATAAACCGGTTGTACAGCACCCGCATTAACCACGGTCGCAGATCGGCAACCAGAGCCATTTCTGGCGTTCGAGTATAGAGTCTGGTCAATACATCCTGCACGATATCTTCGGCATCTGTGCGCGAGCCCGCCATTTTATAAGCGGTGCGGTACAAATCCTGAATGTGGGGCCTCACCAGTGCGTCAAACTGCACTGCACGATGTTTATTTGTCTGGCGAGCGGGAAAAAGTTTCATCGTTATGAAAACAGCGGGGTGGAAAAAACCACCCCGCCATATTTTGCCTCCCGGGTTCAGCGATTTGCACGTTCTGGTCGTTCAGGACGTTCGGGCCTTTCCGGCTTTTCAGGTTTGTCTGGACGGTCTGGACGGTCTGGACGCTCAGGGCGATCTGGACGGTCCGGGCGGTTTGGACGGTCCGGGCGATCAGCGCGTTCCGGCCGATTCGCTCGCGACCCGCGAGTTGCCGCAACGTCAGGGTGACCAGTTTCCCGATCTGCGTCAACCGCTCCCCTGGCCAATGCACGACCATTGGATTTGAGGCCACGCATAACCTCACCTACCGTCAAGTCGTACTCTCGAAATATTTGCCCCCAACCCATACCGGAAGCACGCATATCGAGAATGCCGTCACCGGCATCGGTGTACAGCACGCCCATAATTTCAGACATGCTGGCGCCTTCCTCCAGCAAACGATCTGCCAAACCCAGAGCCAGGGAAACTTCGCCATAGCCCATCCGACCATTTGTGTTTTCAACGGTCACTGTTTCAGTCACAAAAATCGGGTCGCCATTGTCATCCAGATCTTGCTCACCATCGTCATCCAGATCCTGTGGAACTTGCGCCTCAAAGGTCACTGAATCGCCATTGCGGAGTGCCTCAACCAAAGCATTGGCATCATCGCCCGCAAATTCGCTGAAGTCATCGGCGAGTTTGCTGGCGGCTTTATTGCTTTCTACCTCTTCCATGCCCTCGACATTATCCACGTCATCCGGAGCGGCGTTCAGTGTCGCAGCCCCCAAATGCAGCGCGTTCAGCAGCAAAAAGCCGAATATTCCTGTCAATTTGATTTTAATTAACTGCATGGTCACCTCATCTTGTTTAATTGGCCATTCACCCTTTATCACGTCAATTGCCAGCGCAAGGTTCCATCTTTTTTTGTCTATTCAGTCTCAAATTCCATACCGAATGATCGATCGGGCAGATTAATTTTGGGGCCTGTAAGACAACTGAAGACCAACACCATAGTCGGGGCTGCCATCCTGTAAACCGGTGTACCCATAAAACATAACGCCCCAGGTATTGCTGATTTTGCGGTTTACGTAGCCAAACAGTTCCAGTGCGTCGTCGCTGGCAACGGTGGTTGCCTGCTGGTAATCGAGAGAAACACCCCAGTTGACATGATCGGAGACACGAAAATCATTGCCTGCCGAAAGATAAAACACGTTATCCAGATCTATTCCCTGTGGGTCACCCTTGACTTTATACGCGAGCGTAAAAAACGGTGTGTATTGACCCAGGGGCTTGAAAATATCTGCCTGAAACGTGTAATCCATTTCCCCGGTGCCCAACCCCTTGGCATCGTCCGCAGTAGGCAATTTGATTTTTGCACCCAAATCCAGATAAAACAGTTCAGGCGGTACGGATTCAACGGCATAGGTTGCACCTACCCAGATATCTCCCAGACCAGTTTCACGTGATGCTGTGGGGGTGTCGCCTCCATTTCCACTATTGCCATTACTGTTACCATTGCCGCGACGATTGGGATTGCCCACTACGACACCGCCGTCGCCCGCACCGATAACGGTGCCTGCACCGTTAATGGAAACCCAGGGCACCGTTGCCTTTAAAGTCCACTGACTCGATTTCCAGGACGCGGTAAACGGCAGGTAAGTGATATCGGTGTCCACCGGATCGCCACCATAATCGCCGCTGCTGTAATCAATGCCTGTTGAATATTTCCACTTTCCGTCTTCACTTGCCGCAAGGGTGGCCGTCGCGCTCAACAACAACATTAATGGCAATAATTTCAAATTACGCATCGCTTGTCTCCACAATAATAATTTCGTACCAGTGTAGTGCACAATCAGCAATTTTTTCAAAACCGACTCACATTTATTATTACGACTCGACATCAAATTAAAGTTTTTATTGAATAAAAAATGCTGTTTTTTTCACAATCAGGAAAAAACAGGCAAAAAAACCGGGCCTTGTGCCCGGTCTTTTCAAGAAGATTTTATTAACTATCTGTGCTCCAGCGCAAGGCCAAACCAATACTGCGTCCCGGCGCCAGCGGTGCCAGTTCGTCTGCCGAACTGAAGTAAAACTCGTCCAGCAGATTGCTTGCCTGCAAAGACAACCACAAGCCATCGCCAAATTGACGCGACAGTGCCAGCGATATCAAGGTCGCCGCGGGTGTCAATTTCTCGCCGTCACCAACATCATCGTGACTGCGCCGGTATTGCACAGAGACCTGCGCGCCCCACTTGTCCCGTTGCCAGTCGAGGGCAGTATTCAAACGGTGTCCCGGCACATCTGCCAGCGTATTGCCATTCTGGTCTTCGCCATTTAACCAGGTACCGTTCCAGATCCAGGTCAGGCCGGTTTGCAACGGGTGGCTGCCCTGTAATTCCAGACCGTCGATATCACCGGAACCGAGATTAACAAAGGCGCGAGTCTCCGGGTCCATGGGAACTCGTTCGATATAATTTTTGATATGCAAAGTAAACAAATGCAAACCTATTTCATGCTCTCCCTTACGCCAGTTTAACCCCAACTCTTTATTAAGAGAGCGCTCCGATTCCAGTTGCGGATTGCCGATCACCTGACCGCGTGCCGTTGTGCCGAAAAAAAACAATTCGGTTAAACTCGGTGCACGAAAACCTGTGGCCATATTGGCGCTGAGTTCAAACCCTTTTCCAAATGGATGTACAATGCCAACGTAGCCATTTACTGCACTATTGGTGGCAGATACGCTGGCGTTTTTCTGATCTATTCGAGAATACCGGCCGCCGAAATGCAGTCGCGTATCGGCCACATCAACATTAAACGTGGAAAACAGCGCCCATTCTTGCGACTGTGCACTATTTAATGTTTTTTGAATTGTCGATTGCAACGGATCAGTAAAATCGACATCCAGTTCTGTCGCTGTCACATTACGGCGCGAGAAATAATCAACACCCCAGAGCCCGGCAAAAACATCACCTTGCCATTTATATTGAAAATCAGCACCCAGATCATCGGACTCGTTAATCACTGTATTTTCACTATCACTCGGCACCAGAGTGCGGGTTTCGGTTTTTTGCGGGTGAGCATAAACGTTGGTGCTCCATACGTCTCCGAACGCCACCGAAAACTTGCCTACCAGATGTTTCTCTTTGGGAACCGTCACCAACCTGCCGGGAAAACGTGTGCTGGAACGGCCAATATCGCTGGCCAGAGACGGCGCCAGCATCCAGGAATAATCCAGTGGTGTTTGCCCCACCTGCCCGCGGTACTGACCCTGATAAATAGCTGAATATTGCGTGTGACCGTTGTTCAATTCACTGCCATCTGCCGCCGCCATATTTTGACTTTCGCGACGTGAAACCCCCAGCGAGTGATTGGCATTGCCCCAGCCCAATACGGCATAATTTGCATCGCCCTGGTGCTGGTAGCCCATATTCAGCTCCAGGTTGCGAAACGTTTTGGGGCCCATCTGCACCACGCCGCCCAGAGCGCCAGACTGATACAGTGTGGATGCCGGCCCGCGCAATACATCAACCTGGTCCAGCAGTAGCGGGTCAATAAAAGACGCCGCCACACCGGCGCGGCGATCGCTGGTCAGGGGGACACCCGACAACATGGTCAGTACTCGCTGGCGCGACACCCCTCGAATGGAATACACCTGGAACAGACCGCCCTGACCATTCTCCGCCACTCCGGGTAACCCGACGATCAGATCGGTGAGCGCTCGGGGAGCAACGGGCTTGTCTTCGGCAGATACAGTATCGTCCGCCATGCCATAGGGTGATAAATCGTAACGAGTATATTTTTCACCATAGGTGATAACATCTTCAATCTGGTCGTCGTTGCGGGCCGAATGCTCGTCGGAAAAGGCAGGTGTAACACATACAAAAAGGGTTGAGGTGAACAAAGCAAGGGACCAGCAACTTGAAAAATAACTCATAACATCTCCGGAACGACAACTGGCAAGCTGAGACCACCAATCATAGCGAAGTGCGTATAGAAGTCCTTGTTTGTAAGTGTAAAATTATGTTAACAACCCAGTTTTTTTTGACTAATAGCATCAAATTGGCCAACCGGAGGTGCAGATAACTTGTCCGCACCTCCGGTTTATTCTCAGTCAGACATTTTGCGGTTAAAAAATTCCAGAGTTGCACGATAGGTTTTCAGCCAGGTTTTGTGCATCAAAAACCCATGCACCTCATCGGGGAAAATCAGGGTTTCTACATTGACGTTGCGTCGTCTCAGCTCCCTTGCCAACTTGACGCTCTGCTCAATGGCCACGTTGCGATCGTCATCCCCACTGATCAATAACACTGGCGAACGCCAGACATTGAGAGAAGCCACCGGCGATGCATAATAAGCTCGCTTGGCTGCTTCAGGATATTTAAGGCGAGAATAGTCGGGGTCAATCTCCTGCATTGAGTCGTTCCAGTCGTGCACACCGTGCAAATCGACACCCGCAGCGAACAAATCGGAACCCCTGGCCAGCCCCATAGCGGTCAGGTAGCCACCGTAAGAACCACCCCACAGACCAATACGGTCCGGGTCGACATCGGGCCGATTGCGCAAATACAAGCCGGCGCCAGCGATATCGTAGTACTCGGTGGCGCCGTCAGGGCCGCTATCCAGCGCCTCGCGAAATTCCAGGCCATAACCTGTACCGCGGCGGTAGTTGGCCGACAACACAATATAACCCTGGCTCGCAAGATATTGATTCATGGCGTAGGCGTTGTGGTAGTAACCCATATAGTGGAAAGCCGGCAACATCTGGCGCATGGAACCACCATGCATAAAAACCAGAGCCGGGTATTGTTTGCGCTTGCTGTAATTTTTGGGCAAAAACAGTTGGCCCGGAATACGCATACCATCTGTGCCAATGTAGTGAATCACCTCCGGCTCCACGAGGTCTTTGGCGGGAAATTGATCGGGCATTGTTTGCGGCGCCAGTGCCTGCTGTTTGCCGTTGCGCAACAGCATGGCGCGTGCCGGAGACGTCGCTGAAGATTGAACAAAGGCCAGGCTACCATCAACCAGTGGCGTCGCCGCCCACTCTATTCGGTTGCCGGTCGTCAGGCTTTCGGGCTTGCCACCATCAACAGCGACACGCCACAAATCTCTGCGCTCCAGGTCGCCCTGGTTGGAGTTGAAATAGACGTACTTGCCCTTTGGACCCAGAGTGATTTGTTCCCGCTCAATTTCAAATTCACCGGGAGTCAGTAACACCGGTTTGCCACCAGCAGCTGACAACGAATAGAGCAAATTCCAACCGGTTTTTTCCGAGGAAAATACAATGTGATCACCGGCACCCCAATACAATTGTTGTTTTGCCGAGTTATAGGGAACAGAGCTGCCATAACCTTCATCAGCAGTAAACACGGTAGTGGCTGTACCGCTCTTTACATCCGCTACCATGATGGACCACGGCGTATCAACTCTAACCGCCTGAAATCCGGACTCTGCATTCCGGTTTCGCAGAAATGCCAGTTTATTACCGTCCGGCGACCATACCGGCGACATATCGCGGTCTACACCCGGGTTCATGAAGGTGACTTGATTTTGCTCTTTATTCCACACAGCAACAAAGCTGTATTCACCCCGGTGGCTGACAAATGCCAGCTGTGAACCATCTGGCGACCAGCGCAGCCCCATACTGCGGCCACGGCTCTTGATTAATGGCATTGGCTCAGGGTTTGCGCTGTTGAGTCCGACATAATAAATCTGGCCATCCAGCAAGTAAGCAACACCTTTGCCGTCGGGAGAAACAGCCGGGGAACTGCCTGTGCCCAACAGCAGAGGGGTCCCTCCGTTAGCATCGATTTTCCATAGATCCTGATCAGCCCCGCGCGGGTCACTATCAGGGTTCGGGTGCTCGCCCTTGCCGTTGGCTGCCCCTCCACGCACATAAACGATGGTACGCCCATCCGGCGTCCAGGTGAGGCCGCCCAGTTCTCTGCCATCGTCCTTTTGGTAGTTGGTAATTTGCTGGCTGGTGTAGTCCGGTGCAGAAGCCACCCAAATATTGCGTACGCCCTTCGCGTTTTGAACCCACGCTACTGCGCCATTAGCTGGTGCAGCCGTCAAGGCCCCTGGAAATGGCGCGCTCATCACGTCGGCCAGACTGAATTCCCTGGCGTAACAGGGCACTGCAGTGATCAAAAAGATCATCAGCGCAGTGATAGTTTTTACAAGCATTGCAAACTCCTTCGGTGGTTATCATTATCGAGGCCAGTCTTTGCTGTACACTGGCATTTCTGCGGTTTGGATCACTCCATATTCTTGTGCCAGGGCCGTATCGTGTGTAGAAAGAGCTTGAATATGGTCGATACAGCAAATTGAATGGGAAACTTGCTCGTTTTATCCAGGCATATGTCCGAAAAAGCGCTGTGGAATGCTATTCGATAGATTAGCGTCTTGCAAATTCAGACCGTAGAGGAAGTTGGAAGTTGGAAGAGTGCTATCAAGAGCCAATGGCTATGAAAAAGCCGAAGCGGATGCAGAGCTTTACTCTTACCCAAATTCGGCTTTGTTCAATAGATGTGGACCGCTTTTAGCGTCCGACTTCAGACTTTTTTAACGCTGACGCAATACCTCTTCTTCCGTAACCGGGCTGGCTTTATTGCCCCAGCTGTTGCGTATAAACGTTGCCAGAATCGCAATTTCCTCATCATCAAGCAAATTGCCAAAGGCTTTCATGCTGGACCACTCTTCCGGAACCGGCAATTCTTTTGGTGCGTGCGCACCGTACAGAATCGAATTGATTAACGATGCCGGATCTGCTGACAGTACAACTGTACTTCCCACCAGTGGCGTGCCAGTACGTTCACTACCCAAGCCTGTGGGCAAGTGGCAGGTACCACAACGAGTGTCATAGATAACCGACCCCTCACTCATGGTATCTTCGTCAACTTCAACCGCCTCGTTGTCCCCCAGAGCAGGCAAGGATTTCAGATATTCTCCAATAGCTTTGGCATCAGCGTCCGTCAGATACTGGGTGCTATTGAGAATCACTTCATTCATGGGCCCAAATGTTGCGGCATGTTTGTTATGCCCCAGCTTGAGGTATGCCGCAATATCATCAGCGCTCCACTTTTCCAGACCACCCGGTCCAGGTGTCAGGTTTACTGCAGACCACGGACGAATTTTGCCCTCTTCCACCACATCCAGATAAGTACCGCCGGACAATGCCAGATCGTTTTCCGGCCCTCCGAGTGATCCGCGTGGTGTGTGACAGGACCCACAGTGGCCAAGCCCCTGTGTCAGATAACCGCCGCGATTGGCCTCGGCAGACAATTCAGGGTGTTCCTGATAACGCCCCTCCTCGAAGAAAAGCATGTTCCAGATACCCATCAACCATCGTTGATCGTAGGGGAAATCCAGTTCATTTTCGGGGGCCGTATAGCTAACTGGCTCCAGGGTTCTGAGATATGCGTATATTGCCTTGATATCCTCTTCACTCACCTTGGTGTATGAAGGGTAGGGAAACACCGGATAAAGGTTGTCACCATCTGCCGATACACCTTCGTGCATGGCGCGAACCAGATCATCCTCGGACCAGTCACCTATACCCGTTTCGGGGTCTGGCGTAATGTTGGTGGAGTAGATCACACCGAAATCAGTGGTGAAGGACAAGCCGCCCGCAAAAGGCTCACCACCGGGCCGGGTATGACAACTGTGACAGTTACCCGCCTGGGTGAGGTACTTGCCTTTTTCTACCTGGGTCTGGGCATTTGATGGAACACTTGTAAAAACGGCAACTAACGCAACAGCAACAACAAACAAGCAAATATTAGACTTCATTTATGATTTTGCACTCCATGATATACAATGACCACCCGGATTGACCGGCCCACCCTTGAACATTCTACATGCACCACACCCTTCACTTGAGGGCGGTGTGAAAAACGCACAAGCAGAACAGGTTTTATTCGGGTCTTCTGAAGACTCTACGTAACTGAGAGAGCGGCGCAACCCCATTTCGGCTTCACTCAACACTTCCGGGTCGGCACATAACAGGCTGGCTTTTTTACCGCAGCCATTGAGAACCATCACAGCCGCGCCCACTGCAGGCAACTGGACGGCGCGAATGAGTAGTGCGCGTCGTGATAACTTGTTGTCAGTCATGATTCCCCCAATATTGCGGATTTATTAAAATTTCAGGTGTTTGTTTGATGATACCAGCATGGGCATCTTTCGCTGGCCGGTTTGGTTTACTATACCGAGAGGTGCGCAAAACTGCCACCACTTGCCACTGACTGGTATCCAAAACCGACGACTTTTTGATACAGGAGCGTTTTTATAACCATTTTCCATCTATAAGGCAATGCTTTCTGCCGGCCAGACATGTATTTGCACATAAACACCACACCCATCTGACCCGATCGCCCCCTATTCTTGCAAAATACTCCGGAAACTCACCTTTAATGCGAATGATTATCTTTTTCGTGAAGTGAAAACCAAGCGGTAAACAATAACTCTCGCCCCCGTCAAACTCGTTGCTTCCGACGCTGGAACCCACAATGTGGTAGCGCGATTCATGAGCATTCAGCTTCCGACTTTTGTACCGACTTGTTACTGGCTATTTATTACATGCTATTTGTTACTTGCCATCTGCGTCTTGCTCGGCAACACCCCAAAATGACGCCTGAACACTTTACTGAAACTGCCGGGGTCGGTATACCCCACTTCCTGAGCGACTGTGTATATGGAAAAGGCTTCGTTTTGCATTAAATACATTGCGCGCTCCATGCGTTGGCCCTGAATGTATTCGTAAACTGTTTTTCCATACCGTGACTTAAAGTCATTCGTCAATTTACTGCGGCTCATACCAACGGTCTGGGAAAGCATTTCAATACTGGGAGGATTTCTATAATTTTCGGCAAGAATTTTTCTGGCTTTATCCAGTTGCAAAAAGCCTTTCTGATTTTTGGACGCTAACTTCCAGGGGTCTTTCGCTGCCTCTTTCATCGTCGTGATGAAGTGGAATAACAGCTCAAGGGCTTTGCTTTCGGCAAAGAGCCGATATCTTGCACTATCCATAGACACCGAACATAACTCATTGGCTACTGCCTTGATAGCCGGGGTAACACTGCACTCTATAAAATGGGGTATACCGCTATTACTGCTGGCAGAAAAAAGAATGTTGTCCAGTTCCTGATGACTGATTCCCATGCGTTTTAAAACAACCGAGGGCCGAAACGATAAATCCAGAAAAGCATGTGGAAGGTTTGGCGTAACGTGCTGGTAAAAATCGACGCCCTCTTCGTAGCGGTTTAATGAACAGCTTGCGCCTCGCTCCCAAACAGTGCAACCATCAACCGTTGTTTTAATACCACCGCACAAGGCTACATGCAAAATATACCAGTCATCACCTCGCTCAATAGTTTCTTCAAAATCCGTTTTAAATATGCCCTGCTTGATACTCAGGGCAAAATCACTACTAAATGAAATGGTCAAGTTAGTGTATTGGCAATTATCGGTATTAATCCGAATTTGTGAAATGGGCTGTCCGATGCAGTGGGAGTCGAGCAAACGGAAGTCCTTATCATCCAAACCCTCTGTCAAACAGCGTGACAACTGCTCATAATCCATTGCGGGATAGCGATCACGCAATTGAAATACATTTATTGGCTGATACAACATTCCTGTCCCAACAGGAACAGGGGTAAGCCCATTAATGACACGCATACCATGATTCCTCGGCAAGGCACCGACCTTGAACAGGCTCTGACCGCAATGTTCTACCAACTGCAATTGGTCAGAGGGGCCTTGAAACAACAGGGACAGTGGTCAAAAAACCATACAGTTACCACTATAAACGTGCAAGGATTGCAACAGAGGCCATATTTTGCACAATGCTTGCGACAGCTACCTCCTGATCCAGCAAATCTGCTCAGTATCTACCGCAGACACTCTACCAGATTCAGACAGCATCCTGGAACTGTACATTTTCTTCCATCAAGTGGCGCACCATCAATGGTGGGCTGGTCAAACTGTAAGCAGATTCAGGTAAGCATTACTCGATACAATGCAAGGAAATTATGCCAAAAAACATAACATTATTTTGGGATCATTTCAGATCGATTCAATATAGTGAATCATTCGCTGACGCATTTGCGAGTCGGGCAAACGGCCACATCCTGCCGCCATGTTATCTGCCATATGTCGAAGTTTGGTCGTTGCAGGAATAATATTGGTCACACCGGGATGACCACCAACAAATTTCAGGAAGAACTGCCCCCAACTCGCACAATCAAATTCATTTGCCCAATCTGGAAGGGCCTTGCCCTTGACCATCCGAAACAAGTCTCCTCTCCGGTAGGCGCGATTTATCACTGTTGCTATACCCTTGTCACGCACTATGGGAAAAAGCGTTTTCTCAGCTTCGCGGTCCAGGATGTTGTAAGTAAATTGCACAAAGTCGAACGTTTCGGTTTTCAGGATTTTGGCTAATTCTCCATGATCTCGACCATGCGACGTAGTAATACCAATGTAGCGAATCTTACCTTGCTCTTTCCATTCCCTGAGAGTTTGCAAGTGAGTTTTCCAATCCCTCAGGTTATGTATTTGCATCAAATCCATTACGTCAACGCCCATCTTCTCCAGGGAGCTGTTCATCTGGTCTATGCCACGTTTTTTGCCATCAGTCCAGACTTTGGTAGCGGCAAAGTAACCATCTTTGTTAGATACCCTCTTGATCAACTCGCCAACAACGCTCTCGGAATTTCCGTACATGGGTGACGAGTCAATTAACTGTCCACCGCGGTCGAAGAAACTTTGCAACAACTCGACAAAAGACGTTTGATCAATCCTTCCAATATCAATATCGAATGTTCTGGACGTGCCCAGCCCCATAATCGCCAGCTTTTCACCGGTAGCCGGTATTTTGCGAACAATTTTTCCCTTGCTGGCGGCAAACAGGGTGTTTACCGGCAGATTGAATGCGATCGCTGCTGCGCCCAGTACCTTGAGAAGATCTCGCCTTGAGAAGGTATTGGCGCTCAAGTCGGAATCATGCGAATTCAACACTGTGTTACTCCCCGGCTTTCCTGTCCGCAAGATTAATTTCATTGAAAATAGCGCCACCCCGAAAGTGGGCCATGCAGAAGTGTAGTAGATTCCGAAAGGGAAGCCGAATATTAACGACTGTATTTTTGCCAGTAATCCACTACCCAGTCGACTGGCTTATACCCGTACTTGCCCCGCGTACCCCAGCGTACTCCCGGCGCCTGGATCAGATCATGGGGGTTGGGGTTGCCGTGAAACAACAGCACTTTCGCTTTTTTCGGCTTGTTGATTTTGGGGAACAGCAAATTGAGCGGAAAATGCAGCAGGCAGTGCCGCTTGAAGCTGGCCGCCCAGTTATAAGGCAGATAACTGAAGTTGTTGCTCACGACAGGCAAGTATCGCTGGTCATTGCCAAAGGTTTCGATTCGTTCCAGCGGCGCTGCAAAAAAATCCTCGATAATATGACGCTGATCTCCCGCCCGGTAGCAGAAAACAGAGCTCTGCCCACCGCGATCCGGGCGCATGCTGAGGGGCAATAATCGCCAATAAAACCGGTTCCACTCCCTGAAAATGTGGAAGCCCCCCTCTTTTTCCACCAACTGCACCAGCGGAGTAAGATCGCCGGTAACCATAACGTCGCAATCGAGATAAAGAACAATCTCGTCATCGTCAAAATGTTCCGGGCAAAACAGTGCAAGCTTGCCCCACATTCCCGGCATCCATTTTTCCCTGGGAAGGGCGAAACCGGAAAAGTCGTGAGCTTCGATCTCGGGGTCCAGACCACCGGGGTCGTCGGTGACGCAAACGAAGCGATGGGGAATGGTCAGGTGATCGGCAACGGCCTTGCGCAATACATTGAAGTAAGATGCCGGGTAAGGCGTTCCCCACTTGATACAGGCCACTGCAACCTTTGGATTATCGGCCATACCCACCCCTTATATAAAGTCAGATTTGCATGTATTTTTGCATGTAACTTTGCATGTAACTGGGGGCTTACCGTATTCATGGGTTATCAAGCCCCGCTAATTATTATACGTTGATACCGACATCCATGCGTCCAACTGTGGTGACCACTGCAATCGCCAATATTATTACGGGTTGATGTTATAGCGCCATTGCATGTTGTAACCGTCCGGGTGCAGAAGCATAAACACGCTTGGTGCCCAAGTCCACCCCGAGCCGGTATTTACCGGCTGTACCGAAGCCAGACGGGCTGGTGAATTTGTTGATGCCAGGCTTGTTTTTCACGCCGATCAACCATAACCTGACCTCAAAATACAGGCACAACAAAGAATCGGGGTTGAAAATTGTTCAAGATTATAGCGGCATTGTGGTTTCTGGCAGCTTCATTTGCTTGCCTGGCGGATAGCACAAGCTGTATCCCGTTCCAGTGGGTAACTGACTTCGATGGTGCGGAAAAAGCTGCAATGGTTGTTAGCGCCAGCGCCAATGGGCGCCATTTTGATCTGCAATTTGACACCGGTTCGGATGTGAGCGTTTTTTTTGAATCCGAGCTGCAGCCAAAACTCGACATTGATATCCGTGAGAATGCCGCGGGTTACAGGGTAGCCACTGTACCACTGTCACTGGGTGGTATAAGTTTTGGTGACCAGGATTTTTACTTGTTGCCACAAACTGCTGGCAGGGTTGTCGGACGTCTTGGATTGCGATCCTTGTTGGGTAAAATTATTCAGATTGATTACCCGGGCGAAAAAATTTGCCTGCTATCCGCCAAAGGATTTGCAGACTACCGGCAACAATTACAGTGGAGCCCGGCCCGGATTCGTTCCAACAAATTGTTCTTGTCCGCCAAAATCGATGGCAAACAACAAAATGGGCTGTTTTTCGACACGGGCGCCAGTCTCTACGACCTGTTGGTAGACCGCAAATCCTGGCGTGAGCTCACCGGCCGCGAAGGCGACGAAACCGACAACCGGGAAATTCAGGGTTGGTCGCGCAACCAACTGGTAACGACCGTGGGTGCCCCGTTGCTCGGCAACATGGTATTTGGCCCTGTGATTATCAATCACCGTATGGCTCACTACACTCGCGAACGTCCTCATCATTTTGCCAACTATCCTTTTGCAGCCGACGGCCTTATCGGCAATGCTCCGTTTTTCGACAAGGTTGTTGTGCTTGATCTGAGAACAGAGCGAGCTTGGTTTGGGGTGGAGCGCTCCGGATCTCTGGTGGAGTAAAACTTGATTAAATTTTTCCACATCGGGACTACTTGCTTGCTGCAGTTACTGTGAAAACTTTGTGAATCATGGCTGCCAAAGCAGTTGCCACCGCACAGCAGTGAATTAATAGCTGTGCGGTAGAACACCTGTGGAAACGTTGCTTGATAGCAAAAAAATCTGGAAGGAAAAGTTCGTAAACTTAACCTGAACTGACAGACACCTTCTGTAAAACCTAGGGCCTGTTAACACTAATTTGATTGTCACTGTTGTGACTAAACATTCGCCAATCAAGGCACGAGGAGAGTGGTTTGGTTATTCCAAATGAACGACGAGTAACGAAGAGTGGCGAATGTTTAGCCACAACCCGAAGGGCTGGGGCCATTTTTGCGCCCCGCTTCGTTGTCAGTCGCTTATTTAGAGTCACTAAACCGCACTCCTTCCGCCTCCCCGGGCACAAAAATGGCCTACAGCAGCGATAATCAAATTAGTGTTAACAGGCCCTAACACAAATGCCAATATGAATGCTTCATCCAAAATATTTTCTATTTCCGATCGAATATATTTTCTTTTTACTCCTTCGACAACGTTCGCCATGACTCGTCTTCATTCTGCCAGTAGAACTTTGGAAATTTACGTCGCATGGGCCAAACTTCGTCCAGCGTATCACCCTGATACACCACCCCGTTTTTGATCACATAATGAATTTTATTTGTATTACGAATATCGTCGAGGGGATTGGCGCTTAATACCAGAATATCTGCCAATTTTCCCGGCTCCAGGGAACCAATATCCTTTGCCAAACCAATACTTTCAGCGCCATGCATTGTGGCCACCCGCAAGGTTTCGTGTAGTGCCATACCTCCCGAAGCCAGCATCCAGAGTTCCCACTGCGCTCCCAGCCCCTCCTGGTTACCGTGAGAGCCAAGCCCGGCATGACCTCCGGCACGCACAATATCGCGCACGCCCCGGGCAATGATCGGGAAATGGTAGTCGTCATCGCTGATCGCCCGCTTGCGACGCCATTCCGAGTCCAGCGCATGATGTGGCGTTAAGCGACGCAACTTGGCGTCGTTGTGTATATCCCATCTGTTGCCCCAGTATTGCTCCCCTTCCGGGCCGCCGTAAGCAACGATCAATGTCGGTGTATAAGTGATTCCCGACTGTGCCAGGACTTCCACGATATCTTTGTACAATGGCGCCACGCTGATGCTGTGTTCCAGGCCGGTGAAACCGTCGAGCGCCATGGTGATATCCGCCTTGAGATCGCCCGCGCCTTCATTGGTGGTGTTCATTCCCTCGGCTTGCGCCGCCATACGAATCCACTGCCGCTGGATACGTCTCGGCTGTAAGTATTGCTTGATAGAGTTGGCGCCCTGTTTTTTGTAACGGCGCACGATGTGCAGCGCATCTTCGTAGCTTTTTATCGGCGCATGAGTCGTCGTAAGAGGATCGCCAGTCCCGTACAAACGCGGGCCCACCATTTCACCGCTCTCCACCAGTTCCTGCCATCGGAAAGTTCCACGACTACTGGCAGGATCACGAGTGGTGGTTACGCCATAAGAGAGAAAATTGGCAATTTTCCAGTACTGCTCTGGCACTATCTCAGCTTTGGTTTCGGGGTGTGAGTGGATATCCACCAGACCCGGCATCAGGGTTTTGCCAGCCAGATCCATCACCAGCGCATCCGGCGGTGGCTGCATGTCGGACGAGGGACCGACGGAAACGATGCGGTTGTTTTCGATCAACATATCACCTTTGGTAATAACTTCTTCACCGCGCATGGTAATCAGGCGCGCGCCCCGCAAATAAAGCTTACCCTTGGGAATGGCGCGTTGTGCCGTGAGCGTTACGGCAAATTCCTGCGCCCGCCAATCGGCAATCGATTCGCCCTGCGTTACGTCTGCCAAGGGCACGCGGTAAAAATGGTTGGCGAAGCTCCACGCCAACGTTCTGCCATCATCAGCCCACTGGGTATAGTTGGCGCCCTCCTGAGTCAATTGACGCATGGGGACATTGACCGCGGAAAGATCAATGGAAAGCGCACCGCCCACTTCCGGCAATTGCATGACGTGGGCATTGCCAATATTGATCAACAACAACCATTTTCCGTCCGGCGACGGTTTGATATCAGTTAACCCAGCCCCGGATATGATATGGTCGCTGTAGATAAACAGCGCATGCTCACGCCGGTCTGAACCGTCCATCTTTACGGAAATCAGGTATTTGGGCGGAGCGGCCCAATTCGAATCTTTCTCGCCCACGCCCACGCCCACGCCCACAAAATAAACTCGCTCGCCATCGCGCTCGGTATCCGTCACCGTCACCGAGCCGGATATCTGTTCGGGCACCAGGATTTGATGGCCGGATGGTTTTTTTCCGCCCCTGGCCGAAACCCAACCGAGTTCGCTATTGGCGCACTCCTGACAGGTTGGGGAAGTGTGCGGCAAGCCGTAATAGACCACCTTTTCCCCGGAAGGTGACCAGGTAACGGACTGATAACTGCCACCTTCGGGGCTTAATGGTATCGTCCGGTCACCTCGAACGGATGTTTTGACAATTTGCATGCCCTTGTTATCCGACAGTATCAGATAGGCAATCCAGCGCCCGTCCGGCGAATAGACCGGCGCGTATTCGCGTAACGGGCTTTTGGTCAGGCGGCGCGACTTGCCGCTTTGCAGGTCTGTCACCCATACCTTGCCGATGGCGCTGTAGGTAATGTATTTGCCATCGGGAGACTGGTTGACCCCGGACAATTGCCGCACCGGCAGCGGGCCGTCGTCAATGCGCCGGGAAAAGTGAATGCGCGAGGCGACCTGTTGTTCCACCACAGCATGAAAGGGTATTGTGGAAACTTGCTTGCTGGCTATTTCCACGCGCTTGATCTTGCCACCGCCGGTAAACACCACCGCGCGTGAATCCGGGGTAAAGCTGTAACCTGGCAAGATATCGTTGGGCGCGTAACCCTCCTGGTCATCGCGCTGCATGCCGGCCACCAGCCACTCCTCGCGGTTGGTTTCGAGATCGCGAATACGCAAGGCGGTCAGCGCATCGCGCCGGGTGGCGTAGACCAGGTAACGGCCATCCGGTGACACGATCGGTCGCAACCCACCACCATGGCGGGCGGTAATCTGGCGCGCTTCTCCCGTTGTCCGATCGAATTCCACTACCTGGTATTTTCCGAGTTCGGCGCCGGCAAAACCACCCGCGTGGCTGCTGAAATACATCCGCACTCCGTCCTGGCTGAAGGTAACGCCACTGTTGGTGGTAGCCTTGTCTTCAGCGGGATAGATCTTGAAACCCTTGCCAACATCCTTGTGATACATCCACAACGGCACATCGTCGAGATAATTGCCCACTTCCGGATAGGGCCCAAAGCGCCGCGCCACGATGTATTCACCGTCCGGGGTCCAGGCGGGAGAACTTGGGGTGTGGTCAATTTCGTTGCTGATCGCTTTGGCATCACCGCCATCGCGCGTCATCAGCCACAGGTTTTCACTGCCGTTGCGATCGGAAATAAAGGCGATGTGCCGGCCATCGGGAGAATATCGGGGCATGCTGTCCCAGGCCATGCCAGAGGTCAGGCGCCTGGCTTCGCCGCCGGTTATGGGAATCACATACAAATCGCCCACGAGATCAAAAACGATCTCCTTGCCATCCGGCGACACGTCCAGGGACATCCAGGTGCCTTCGTCGGTGGTGAAGGATATCGTTCGTTCTGGCTTCAGGGGGAGATTAATATCAGAAGCACCATCGGCGATCTTATCAAATTGCCCGGCAGTCGTTGTCTCTGCAAGCGCTGGTGATAGCAAGCAACATGTCAGTCCTGCCCAAATCAGTCCTGCCCAAATTGCGGTAATCGCAGTCAGCATTTTCGAACCCGCGAATCGAGTCATAATTTTTCCCGTTTCTTTTTTGTTGGATTTAACCCGCTGGTTTTCGGGCGCACCTGAAAACTCAGCCTGTTTTGGCGCGTGAGTAAAAAACACAGAATAAAATCCGGTATTCCAGAATGTTGGGGAACATATTTTCAGGTTTATCGGAGAGTGGTGAAAAAAATCAGGCGGGAGATTACCGTAATCGGTTTGAGCACTCCCGCCTGCGCACAATTTCTCTTTCCAATACTATTTTCCTGGAGGCACGAGTGGTGGTTTCGTGCCTCTTGACAGGTCAGACCTTATCAGAACTGATAGCTGAGATTCAAACCAATTGTTCTCGGGCGAAGTCGATAGCCGCGAGCGAGTGTAAAGTGGTGCGTCCAGGTCAGATCATCGGCATTGGTCAGATTGTTGACAAAAAGATCAACATCTACGTTGCGAATGGAAACGCCAGCCTTGACATGTACCTGGTGATAACCACCCGACGAGGGTATCGACGCTGGCTGTGCTACAAAGGTGTCGTACGATCCTACATAAGAATAGTCGACTCGCGTAAAGGCCGGGTAATCGCTCAGGTCAAACCCGTATTCAAGGCCAGCGCTCATGTTGTAGTCCGCTGATCCTGGCAAGTCAGCGCCCTTTTGACCTATCCCCTCGCTGTCCTTCGCCAGTGTCGTTTCATTCCTGGAGGCGCTCAGATCCAGGCGAAGATTGTCTGTCAGGTTCAGCCTGGATTCCAATTCAATACCTTGCGATGTCGCTTCCCCGGCATTGACAAGCGTTCGGCCAATACCACACTCCAGTAAAATCCAGACTGGCAGACCTTGCCAGTCAATATGATAAAGCGAAGCGTTGAAGGTGGCGCGGTTGTCGGCGAAGGATGTTTTACATCCCAACTCAATATTTTCCAGCGTATCGGGATCGGACCCCGTGCGAACGGGCACTCTTGCGCCGTTCACCAGATCATAAAATCCGTTATCGTCACATGCGGCCACATGCGGTATCGGTTCACCCAACCGAAAACCCTCACTCCACTGGGCATAAATCAGTGTATCTTCGTTTGGCGTCCAGGACACATTGGCCTTGTAAGTTTGGCCACTGAAGTCATGATCCGTATCAGAAATCAGGGTTGGTGAAAGCGTGGCCAGCCAAAAACCGTTACCAGTGGCCTGCTGGGTCTGATCATATTCGTAGTCGCGTACACCTATTGTGGCGCTAATCCGGTCGGTGATGTCGTAGGACACTTCGCCAAATAAGGACTTTTGTTTTACAGGTTCAAGCTGCGCCGTCTGGTACCATATCTCTTCCCACGCAAATCCTGGTGGCGCATCGGCTGGTATCGCCTGAGTGAACCCAAAGGCAGCTTGCAAGTCTGTTGCGTAATCAGCCGCGCTTTCGGTACTGCCGGAAAAACCTTCCGCGGTATCAGCTCTGCTATCCCGATCTTCATAATAAATGCCCGCCAATATCTGAAGTGGGCCATCAAATTTTGAAGTAAAACGCAGTTCCTCTACAAAGGTATCAACATGTGCTCGGGTCATACCGCGATAGGGGCCAGGTGTAAAGCCTAACGATGTATAATCAGTATTGCTGGCACCCTCATAGTTAACCCAGGAAGATGAGCTGTGTATGTTCCCCCAACCCAGGTCATAGTCCACGAGGATGCTGGCCAAGCGAGGTTCTGCTCGCAATCCTTCCGGGCCGACAGAGTCACCTTCGAGAGTTTGAAATCCCGTGCTTCCCGGCGAAAGCGCAATTTGCTGGTAGGTACCGGAAAGGTCCAGATTGACTTCGGGTAGTCCTTTCTGTTCTGTATCTTGTCTGGCATAGCTCAATGTAATCTCCAGGTTATCGGTGGCCTGCCACAGGGCGGACAGCCGAAAGCCGATGGATTCATTACTGCCAATGTCATCAATATCCCCGGCAATACCACCGTAGGCATTCGCTTTAGCGGCAACCGCGCTGCCTTGGGCGCTCCCCGCGATGTTTTCAATATAACCGCTGTTATCTACGCGGTAGGCCACGCCTCTGACCGCCAGTTTGTCCTCGATCAACGGCAGGTTGAATACACCCTCAAGAGTTGTGTTATCACCACCCAGGTTACCCGTTCGTGAATACCCGGCCTTAATCGTGCCCATGGCTTGGGTGAGGTCCGGTTCTGCGGGAATAATGCGCACGGTACCCCCCATGGAGCCGGAGCCATAAAGCGCGCCCTGGGGGCCGCGAAGCACCTCGACCCGCTCGATGTCCACCATCCTGAAATCAGCATGGCCGGAGTCGAAGGCCCCGATTCCCGACACCGGCGTTTCACCAAAATAGGTGCCAACTGCCTCGGTCTCTCTGGCGGGATCGACGCCAATGCCCCGAATCACGATGGAATTCTGGCCGGCGCCTCTTTCCTGCATGGTGACACCCGGGAGCGTACTCAGATAATCCCCCATCTGCACTAGCCCGCGTTTTTCTATGGTGTCGCTGCCCAACGCACTGATGGACATAGCAGTGTCTTGCAGACTGGTTTCGCGTTTGGTAGCAGTTACTGTAATTTTTTCTATTTCTATTGAAGCATTATCTTTTTCCCTTCTGGTTCCTCTACCCTTTTCCTCTTGTTCAGAAATTCGCTCGACAATTTGAACCGATCCATCATCGGAACGCGAGTATGACAACCCCGAACCAGCCAGCAAACGCACCAGCGCTTCGGTTTCAGACATATTGCCGGAAATGGATGGCGCCTGAAGACCACGCACCAGAATTGCGGGGGCTACGACAACGGTTTCGGTTTGTTGAGAATATTCCAGCAAGGCCTTTTGCAAGGATTGTGCGACGATCTCAAATTCCCTGGTCGATTCCACAGCGTGAACAGCCGTTATCGATGCCAGTGATAAAGCACAGACTTTAAAAATTCCTGGTAAAATAATTTTTTTCGTACTTTTGAACATAAGAACCCCTCTTTATTTCCCGGTTTGCACTACTCGTAAACACCAATAACATCGCATTTTCGAGTTCTGTCTATGGGACGGATGAGATTCCCCGATCGAAACTTTTGCTTTCTCTCCTTACTCTCTTTCCTTACTCTCTCGCCTTGCCTGAGTTCCTCTCTGGCAATAAAACAATGTGCCCCTCTTCTGATCGAATAACATCGAGAGGCAATGCGATATCGAGACTTTTCACCAGGCTATCAATCTTGTCGGTCTGAAACGATGCCGTCACCTGCAATTCGCCCAGATTCTCCGACCACAACATGATTTTTTCAGGAAAGTAGCGATTGGCGTCGGCAACGACTTCGCGCAGGCTGGCATCTTCGTACAATAAAAAACCGGTTCG
Source organism: Porticoccaceae bacterium (assembly GCA_050289385.1). Classification (GTDB taxonomy): domain Bacteria; phylum Pseudomonadota; class Gammaproteobacteria; order Pseudomonadales; family Porticoccaceae; genus JBNKFQ01. Next base: position 40,985 of record JBNKFQ010000257.1, read on the forward strand.
CCATGCAGCCAACCGCGTATTACCAATGGTTTGCACAGGTCCAAATTCACCTTGATAACTGGCGCTTATTTGCTGCCCTGCTGTCAACTGATGGGTCGCTTCCTGCTCCTTCCCGGCCCCGGATACTTGTACAGCGCCGTCCGTAATTCAGTGCCTGTCCCGTACTTACTCCTGGCCAGAGTATTGGTGGATCATTATGTGAAAGAGCAGGATTAAGTTGGGAGAAAAAAAGCCGACTGGATATTTTATCTACCCAATCGGCTTTGAGAGGCTTGGAAAATTGTTCAGGAAAAATGGCTTTGTTAACTCATCCGCCCAGGACAATTTTTTTGAGAGTGCAAAGTGTGTAATTTCTTCTCTCGATGTTAAATGTCTCTTAAAAACGATAAGAAAAATTCACACCCATAGTTCTCGGGCGCAGACGGTAACCCCGCAGAGCTGATGTAGTACCTCTATTACTAAAAGCAGCATCCACCCAGGTCAGATCGTTTGCATTGGTGAGATTGTTGACGAAGACATCGACATTCACCTTGCCAATCGTGGCACCGGCTTTCAGATGAACCTGACTGAAGTCACCGGAAGACGGAACATATGCCGGTTGATTGATATAGGTGGTGTACTCACCGACATAGGCGTAGTCGACCCGGGCAAAGGCGTCATAACCCGACAGATTGAACGCATATTCCAGGCCGGCACTGAGGTTGATGTCCGCCGAGCCGGGCAGGTCAGTGCCATCCTCGCCGATGCTTGAACTACCGTTAAGCTTGGCTTCGTTATAGGAGGCACTGAAATCCAGCCGCAGGTTGTCCGTCAGCAAAAACCGGGAATCCAGCTCAACCCCCTGCGAGATGGATTTGCCCGCGTTGTCTTGATAGGTGCCACAAAAATT
>JBNKFQ010000258.1:0-3403 GCA_050289385.1 Porticoccaceae bacterium
GGCCGCTATGAAGTATCGGGTGGCGGCGAAGTCCCCATCGTAGACGGGCTAATTGAACCGGATACGACTGAAAATTATGAGTTGGGCTTCAAGGGGACCTTCGCCGATAACCGGGTAAGCCTTGATGTGGCGCTCTATCATATCGACTGGGAAGGACTGCCGGTAAGTGTCGCTTTGACGCCCGGTTGCGGCACCTATACCGCCAATGCCGGTGCATCCACCTCAGAAGGTATTGAAGTGGAATCCCGTCTGCGCCTGACGGATGCGCTGCAGCTTAACCTGGGCGCGTCCTATAACGAGGCAAAGCTGTCACAAGACCAGGAGGGCTTGGGCAAAAAGGGCGATGACCTGCCCGGCTCGGCGGATATCAATTTCAGCGCAGGCCTGGAATACAGCTTCAGCTTGGCCGGCTACGACGCTTTCGCCCGGGTCGACTACGCCTATGTGGGTGAGTATGACACCCAGTTAAGTCAATCCGATGTTGTGCCCAGTAGCGGCGATTTCAGTCAAATCCACCTGAAAACTGGTATCACCCTTGACAAACTGGCGGTCGATCTGTTCGTCAAAAATCTAACCAATGCCGACGACCTGACTTGGGTGGAGCACTTCAGTGTTAGTTATGCGGGTGCAGGTGCGGCTGGTTTCCGGCTTCGCCCCCGAACCATTGGGCTTAATATCCGATACGCTTTTTAATCAGTTGTTTTCCTGGAAAATTCACCACCGACGCCAATGGCGCCGGTGGTGAAACTTTGAATAGCGCACTCTCAAAAGTCTGCCCGTCAATAAAAATCCCACAAACCCGTTTTCAGTTTTCAGGAAATTAAACAAAACATATATGGACGTCCGCGTACCATCGGGATTGAAGCAAAATATTCCTTTAAACAAACCGATGTTCTCATTGTGGGCGGGTCGAGAGTGGCAAGTATAACGGGTGTTTGCGACTTTTGTATTTGGCTAGTTCAATCGATCTGGAACAGAGTTATGCAACCCGGACTTGAACTTGCCGGGTAAAACGCCAAAATGTCGGTGAAAAATCTTGCGAAAACTGTTTGCGTCGTTATAACCCACAAATTCAGCCACCAGATCAACGTTCAGCTGTTGGTCTTCCAATAATTGCCGAGCTTTTTCCATGCGGTAGCTCTGCACGTATTCATATACTGTTGTACCAAACTGTGACTTGAAACCGCGAGTGAGCTTGCTGCGGCTTAATCCTACCTTTTTGCAGAGAGCGTCTATACAAGGTGGATTTCGATAGTTTTCTTTAAGTAATGCCTGGGCCTTGTAAAGTTGCTCGATACCGATTTTCGGAAATTTGTCTTGCTGTTTCAAACTTTCTGTCTGTTGTTGCAGCGCTAATAAATAATAAGACAACAGCTCCAGGGCCTTGCTTTCAGCAAACATTTTGAAAGTTGTCACATCCATTGAGCATAAATGAATGTCATTTATTATGCTCATTATTTTGGGTGTCATATAGCACCAGCTCAGGCCTTGTGCCGGTGTTAGTTCGTTGTGGGGGTGGAGAAGGTCTGATAAAGCTTTTTTACTGATCCCCAGCTTTTCGGTCAGGATATGCGGACGAAAAGCAAGATCCACATCTGCTACATGTTCATAAGCTTTGGTATGTTGTACGTAGTGCGCGTCGGGCTCGTGGTGAAGCATTACACAAGTGCCAGCCTTAAACTGGAAATTATGGCCATTTATTTTTCCGGCACAACTGCCAGAGGTCATAAAGTCCAGCGAATACCAGTCCTCTCCGGCAACCACTACGTTCAAATCGGATTTTTTACCTACGGAATCATAAATTTTAAGAGCAAAATCGTCATTGCATTTAACTTTCAGGCTTTTCCCATAGTAATTTTCTGTATCGATAAGTGTTTCTACTACCGGGCTCTCCAAAATGGGGCCTGCCTGTGTTCTCATCTCTTGTTCAGTCAAGCCGTTATGGAGCCATTTGCTCATATTTTCGTAGTTAAAGTCGGTGACTTTCTCAGGCAACTCAATAATATCCGGCAAGTATTTATCCCCCGGAAAGTTAAAGGTTTGCAGGCCATTGATTCGGCTCATTGGGTGTTACCTCAGCACGCCGGAGCGCATTTGTTACATCAGCTTACTCCCGCCCGGAAATCGGATTGATATCCAGGCAGGTGTACAGTTGCTGATCGCGAACACATATCTGGATCGAACCCTTAACTCTACCTTATCTTGCTACAAGCGACAATCGGCTATGGTGACCTGACAGAACCTGTTCCGGAGCTGTCAAGGCACTGAAACTCATGTTCAGCGCCTCATGACGCTTTGAGGTATATTGGTCACGCAGAATGGCAGCACAGTATGACATACAAACAGGGCAAGAGGTGGAAGAGCCGGATCAGAAACTTCACTGCTCCGGGCAGTATGGTCAGTGTGCTTTAAGGCTGGAAAAATAAGCGGCAATATCTTCAATGGCTTTGTCATCCAGCGGCAATGCCATCGGTGACATGGTGGGGTCTTTGCGATCACCGCTGCGGAACGCCTTTATCTGTTTGATCAGATAGCCTTTCTTTTGGCCAGCAAGATTTGGCCAAATTTCGCTTGGGCTGATGCCGTTAACACCATGGCAAGCAGTACAGAGCGCAGCCTTCGACTTGCCTGCCTTGATATCACCAGCGTAAACGGGTGCAAGCAGCGAGGTTGCCAAAAAGGCCAGTAACAAGGTCTTTTTCATTTCAGTATATTTCCATCTTTAATAATTTCAGTTAACAAGCCCCAAATTGGTACATATAGCCATGGTGGGCTCTGTTTTATTCATGGTGTAAAAGTGAAAGCCGGGTACCCCGCCGTCCAGCAGTTGTTCACACAGGCTGGTAACCACTTCTTCACCAAAAGCCACCAGGCTTGCCCTGTCGTCACCAAAGCTTTCCAGCCCCTTGCGAATCCAGCGTGGCATATCAGCTCCGCAAGCGTCAGAAAAACGGGCCAGGTTCAAATAGTTGGTGATTGGCATAATGCCAGGATAAATTGGCGCATGTATGCCGACATTATCGCATTGTTCGACAAAATAAAAATAGGCATCGGCGTGATAAAAATATTGGGTGATCCCGATGTTGGCTCCGGCGTCAAATTTTCGTTTCAGATAGTCAACATCTGTTTGATAGTTGGGCGCTTCCGGGTGGATTTCAGGATAACATGCGACCGCAATAGTGAAATGATCGCCAAAATGTTTGCGCGTTAGCGCGACCAGTTCGCTGGCGTATACGATGTGCCGTGGTCCACCCATGCCCGAAGGCAGATCGCCGCGCAAGGCCACCAGACGGTCGATGCCTGCGTCTTTATACGCAGTCAGCAGTTCGACTATCTTATCCTCACTGTCGTTGCCAAACGACAGATGCGGCGCTACATCGAGTCCTTCCTGATTCATTTCCAG
>JBNKFQ010000259.1:0-7353 GCA_050289385.1 Porticoccaceae bacterium
GCTGCGGCTGGTGGGCAAACGCTTTCCCGGCCTCGCCATGTCGCTGATCGGCTATATCGTTTCGATTCCGGTTTTTTGCGATTCCGGCTATGTCATTTTGTCATCGTTAAAGCGTTCTCTGGCGGTTCGCACTGGCAGTTCCGCCGTGATGATGAGCGTTGCCCTCGCCACGGGCCTGTTTGCCACCCACACCCTTGTGCCACCCACACCCGGCCCCATCGCAGCAGCCGGGAACCTGGGGATGGGCGACAAATTGGGGCTGGTCATTATTACCGGGGCTGGCTTGTCCATTATTTCAATGCTGGCTGGCTATCTGTGGGCGCAATGGGTTGGGAAGCGCTATCAATGCGGAGAAGACAAGCTGCAACATAGTGATATTTCGCAACCGCTGCCACAAAACGAAACCAAACATTCCATTAACCGGGCATTTGCACCGATTCTGGTTCCCGTTTTACTTATAGCATTGGGGTCTGTCGCCGCCTATCCAACTCACCCCCTGGGTGAAGGGGGTTTTTACCAGGCAGCGGCTTTTTTGGGCAAACCCGTCAATGCACTGATTATCGGCTTTTTACTGTCATTTCGCCTTTTGCCGGGCTGGAACGAAACGGTTCTGAGCGGCTGGTTTGGCAAGGGCCTGAAAAGTGCCGCCGTTATTATTCTGATTACCGGTGCTGGCGGCGCCTTTGGCAACGTACTGAAAGCCACACCGATTGGTACTTATCTGGCCGAAGTGTTAACCCGTTACGACATGGGGATTCTGCTGCCGTTTCTGGTGGCAGCGGCCCTGAAAACAGCCCAGGGCTCTTCCACAGTGTCGATGGTGACTACATCGGCTTTGCTTGCGCCGATGCTGACGATGCTGGGTCTGGACTCCGATATGGGCACGGTGCTGGCGATCATGGCAATTGGCGCTGGCGCAATGACCATCTCCCACGCCAACGACAGCTTTTTCTGGGTGGTGGCTGAACTCAGTGACATGGATGTTGGCACTGCCTACCGCGCCTTCAGTATGGCAACCCTGGTACAAGGCCTGGCAACCATCACGGCTATTGGCCTGCTATCGGTATTTGTGTTGTGAAGCAATCAAGCCTTTATCCACCAAACATCGAACCGCGAACCTTTCTAACCGGACTGTTTGATGCAGCCGTTGCCGCCGCTGATCCACGTCACTGTCTGGCCAGCTACTTGCCGACGGATACGAGTCAAGCCGCCATCGTCATCGGCGCCGGAAAAGCGGCCGCTGCCATGGCCAAAGCCCTTGAAGAGCAGTGGTCAGGGCCCTTGCGTGGACTGGTCGTCACCCGCTATGGGCATGGGCTGGACTGCGATCATATTGAGGTAGTAGAAGCCGCACACCCGGTACCCGACGCTACCGGTGAACAAGTTGCCCGCCGCATGCTGAATCTGGTTGCCGGACTCACCGAACAGGATCTGGTTATTTGCCTGATCTCCGGCGGAGGGTCATCGCTGTTAAGTCTGCCAGCTCCGGGCCTGACCTTGCAGATAAAACAACAGATCAACCGTCAACTGCTGAAGTCCGGCGCATCCATTGCCGAGATGAATTGCGTGCGCAAACACCTTTCAGCGATCAAGGGTGGCCGTCTGGCACAGGCCTGCTACCCTGCCCGGCTGGTTACCCTGGCAATTTCCGACGTGCCCGGCGACGACCCGGCGGTAATTGCCTCTGGACCCACCGTCGCCGACCAGACCACTCGCCAGGATGCACTCAACATTCTTGCCCATTACCAGATCGATATTCCCGACCCGGTTCAACAATGGCTGAATAACCCCGCATCGGAAACTGTCAAACCCGGCGGTCTCGACACAAATACCATTGACTATCGGTTGATTGCCACGCCCCATCTGTCTCTGCAAGCGGCGGCCGAAAAAGCGCGGGCCGCTGGTATCACCCCCTTGATCCTGGGTGACGATCTGGAGGGCGAGTCCCGTGAAGTAGCCAAAACTCACGCCGCTATTGCCCGCTATATTGCTCAACACAACCAGCCCGCCGCTGCCCCCTGCGTAATTTTGTCGGGTGGCGAAACCACAGTCACCGTCAAGGGCAGCGGCCTTGGTGGTCGCAATGCAGAATTTTTACTCAGCCTCGCCAATTGCCTGCGGGGGCACCCGCAAATTTATGCGCTGGCCGCAGATACTGACGGTATTGATGGTTCCGAGGACAATGCTGGCGCAATATTGTCGCCGCAAGCCTGGCAACGCGCCATTGAGCAAGGCATCGACCCGACCGCCATGCTCGACAACAACGACGGCTACAGCTTTTTTGCCGCACTCAACGATTTGCTCCACACCGGGCCAACAAGAACCAATGTCAACGACTTCAGAGCGGTATTGGTATTGCCGGACCACTAATAACTACATCAGGGGATATATACATGCCTGAAAACCAGTCAACCGAAGACAACCACACTCAAAACAAACAATCACCAGCTCGACTTTCCAGGCGGCAATTTATTCAGAGTTCAACCGGCAGCTTGCTAGCCGTTGGCTCTGTGTCTGCCGGAGCGCATTTACTCTCAGCGCCGGCAACGGCAGCGACTACAACCAACAACTCAACGGACTGCGAATCTCCTTCGGTAAGCCCGAATGAAATGTTGGCTCGCTACCAGACAGCTATGGCTCTGGAGCAAGGCCGCTATGGCAAGTCGCTGGCCTTCAACACGTTTATTCGCCCCCACTGGATTGGCAGCAGTAACCTTTTTTGGTATGTGCGCGACAGCAAAAATGGCAAAAGCTTTCAGTTGGTCGATGCCGAACAAGGCAGCAACCAACGTGCCTTTGACCACACGGCGCTGGCCAATTCTCTGGGCAGTATCGCTGGCAAAAAGGTGAACGCGGACAACCTGCCAATCAGCGACGTGACCATGACATTGTCGCCCCGCACGGTAAGCTTTTTTGCCTACGACGCCAAATGGCAATACCGTGATGACGATAAAACCTGTCGCAAGTTGAGCGCAGACTTGCAGCAAATTGCAGTCTCTCCAAATGGCAAAAAAGCGGTGTTTGTCCGCGATTACAACCTGTGGCTGCGCGACCTCGGCAGTGGTGCGGAACGACCGCTCACCACAGATGGCGAACGCTATTATCACTACGCCGGTACCACCACCGTGATTGGCCGCCAGGAATCAATCACTCTGGAAGCGATCTGGTCAGCGGACTCAAAACGGGTATTTACCATTGCCCTGGATACTCGAGAAGTTTTGCCGGGGCCTCCTCTGGTGGAACATGTACCCACCGACGGCAGCCTGCGCCCGAAACTTATACGTGAAGACCGGCGAGTAGCATGGATCGGCGATGAGCACGTTGAGGGTTACCGCTTTGTCACCATCGACGTCGACAGCGGTAAGGTGCAGCCAGCCAACTATCCCCTGAGCCCGGTAACCTATCCCTGTTTCACCGGCTTTTTTACCGGAATTCGCGGCTGGTGGGACCGCGATAACCGTCACGCCTGGTTTATCGATCATCTGCGCGGCGGCAAAACCGTACGCCTGCTGAAGCTCGATGCTTTTACCGGGACAGTCGAAACGGTGATCGAAGATCAGTCAAATACGCCGATTCCCTTTATTCCCAGTTCACATCTCAAGACCCTGATGGTACCGATACCAGAAACCGACGAACTGATCTGGTTTTCGGAACGCTCTGGCTGGCTGCATTTTTACTTGTATAACCTGAAAACCGGCAAGCTGAAAAACCCGGTCACTCAGGGCAATTGGCTGGTGCGCAACGTTCTGCACTTTGATGCGCTGCGCCGCGAGTTGGTGATTCAGACTGCCTGTCGGGTAAAAGGCCGCAACCCGTACCTCAGCGATATCTGCAGGGTCAATATTGACACTGGTGAACTAACTGAAGTGAAATCGGATGACAACGAGTACAGTGTCAGCGATGGTCGTACACGAATGTCTTCTCGCGATTATGCTGCGAGGGGCGTATCTCCTGGCGGTGATTTTGTGGTCGCCACTCGCTCGCGAGTCGACAAGGTTCCAGTAACTTTATTGCTGGATCGCAATGGCCGCGAACTAATGACCCTGGAAACTGCGGATGTATCGGGCTTGCCAAATAACTGGCAATGGCCGGAACCGGTAATGCTCAAAACCGCTGATGGCAAGTACGACACCTCTGGCGTGATATTTCGACCCAGTCATTTTGACCCAGGCAGATCCTATCCGGTGCTGGATGCCTCGTGCCTGTACACGCCCAATGTCGGTTCATTCAATAATGATCCGCTTGGTAATTGGGGGTATTTCTGGGCTGCCGCCTACGCCGAGCTCGGTTTTATCGTAGTGAAAATTAACAATCGCGGTAACGAAATCGGTTATCGAAACAAGGAGTTCAACGACTACCGAGACCCGGAGCTGCGTCAGGCGGCGATTTACAACAAGGCGGACTGTGTTGCCGGCATCAAGCAGTTGGCTGAGCGTTACCCTTACATGGACCTTAACCGGGTGGGCGTGGTGGAGTTTTTTTCCAACCCTACCGCCGTAGCCGGCCTGTTTATCTACCCCGATTTTTACAAGGTGGGCGTTACCATGACCACCCGTTCCGACCTCCGACTGTACGGTGCCCTCGGTATGTACGACGAGGACAAACCAGCGCTGGAGGACTACGCTGGTAATCTCAAGGGCAAGTTGTTGTTCTGCCATGGCATGATGGACGATGTGATGCCAGTGGCGATGGTCTTCCGGATTATTGAGGCTCTGCAAAACGCCAACAAGGATTTTGACATGGTGTTGCTCCCCAACTCCGGACACAACGGTAGCGGGTATTTAACGCGACGCGCGTGGGATTATGTGGTCCAGCACCTGTTGGGTGAAAAGCCACCGCAGGATTTTCATCTGGTTAGTGGTCTCGATCTATTAATGGCGCGCAGAGCAAAAGCTTCCAAAGAAGAATAATGATCGCAATCGTGCCGCAGAGACATAATATCTCCTGGGCACCTTTCTTCTTACCGGACGCTTCTTACCGGACGTTTCTTACAGCATGCTTCCTGGTATGCAAGGAGCCATCGCAACGCAAGGTAACTGCTCTACCCTGCCATTGGCGACACAATTCGTTTATGCTCCACATCCCAACTCGTTTTAAACCAATGTGGACCGACAATGCTGTTATCTGCCTTAACTGAAAAATCTCCCCTGCTTTGGACCAACCCGAAACTGGCGCCACAGAGCGAGTCGTTACCAGCGCTGTCGCTGCAACGCTCGAACATCGATGACGCCGACCAACGCTTGCAACGTTTTGCGCCATTGTTGCAAAAATGCTTCCCGGAGTTGGAGGCCAGTCAGGGCATCATTGAATCTCCCCTGATCCCGGTACCAAACCTGCAAACACAACTGGCGTCAAACGCGGATGAACACGGCGCATTTTATCTGAAGGCGGATCACAGCCTGCCGGTGGCGGGGTCGGTAAAAGCGCGAGGCGGAATTTATGAAGTGCTGGTAATCGCCGAAAATATTGCGTTTGAACACGGTTTATTAACAGCAAATGGCGACACTGTATTATTGGCCTCTGCCAAAGCGAAAGAACTGTTTTCACAACACACCATTTCCGTGGGTAGTACGGGCAATCTTGGTCTGAGCATCGGCGTAATGGCAGCGGCACTGGGGTTTCAAGCGGTAGTGCATATGTCTGCCGATGCCAAAGACTGGAAAAAGGAGCGCCTGCGCAAGCGCGGCGTAACGGTTATTGAGCACGTTGGCGATTACGCCAGTGCGGTAGCAGCCGGGCGTGAAGATGCCGAACAAAATCCTCTCGCTCACTTTGTGGATGATGAAAATTCACTGCCGCTGTTTTTAGGTTACAGCGTTGCCGCCCTGCGTTTACAACAACAGTTGCGCGACGCAAATATCACAGTTGACACCGAGCACCCCTTATTCGTTTATATCCCCTGCGGAGTTGGTGGCGCGCCTGGTGGAATTACCTTTGGGCTCAAGCAAATATTTGGTGACCACGTGCACTGTTTTTTTGCCGAGCCGGTCGACTCGCCTTGCATGCTGGTGCAAATGGCTTTGGGAGACCAGGAATCAGGTGAAACCAGGCCCGTCTCGGTTTACGACATCGGCCTCAGCAACCAGACCGAAGCCGACGGCCTGGCGGTAGGGGCAGCTTCGCTCCTGGTAGCTGATTTTATGCGTACGCTGGTTTCCGGTGTTTTTACCGTACCCGACGAAGACCTGTTTCGTTATCTGTATCAGCTTCACCAGAGCGAAGCCATCAAAGTGGAACCCTCGGCTACCGCCGCATTTGCCGGTCCAGGCCTGCTTTTTGGGAGCGCTGATGGGCAGGACTACCTTGCCCGTCACGACCTGCAGCAACGATTGCCGAATGCCACTCATATCTTGTGGACCACTGGCGGGTCTTTTGTCCCGGATGTCGAATACCAGCGGTTCTTGCAGCGTGGGTTGTATTCTTAAAAATTTCGGCCCTGCAGTCTGGTATACCCATTTCGGTAACATTTATTGCCCGGATTTTTGCCACGCGGTCGTTTAATCGGCAAGTGTGGCGATCCGGTGCTGCAGAAAAGTGCCGAATCGCAGGTTGTCGGTTGTTCTGAAGGACGACGACAGCGTCAACTATAATGCGGAAATGACTTGGCGGAAGATATCGCACGGGAACTCGGCATCACGCGGCATGCGGTTGAAAAACACATTATGCGAGCAATTGAGTGAATTACATTTTAAACTTCCTGAAGTGCACACCATCGCTCCCGAAACTGCCTGCTATGTATGTGCGCAAACAGGGGCAATGCGGTCCTTCCCGGATGCTTTTCACAATCGATTCAATTCAGGTCAATTATGACGGTTGCCATTTTTGATCGGGAAAATAAAATGGTATACAGATATATCCTGGATTGCGGAAACCAGCTACACCAATTTTGACGGCATAGCTGGCTCGTAAACTAATAAACAGTTTAAAAACGGTAAGATAAATTCATGCCAATGGTACGTGGACGCAAACGGTATCCGCGAACACCACCCCAAACTTGCTCCACCCAGGTAAGTGAGTCAGTGTCGGTGAGGTTTTTAACGAACAGGTCGAGGCCGAGGTCACCAAACTCTATACCGGCTCTTAAATTAATCAGACTGTAATCGCCAACCGCAGGATCGGTTTCTGCAACATCGCTGTAATATTCACCCACATAGGTGTAATCAACCCGGGCAAATGAGGGATTACCAGCCAATTCAAAACCATACTCCAGGCCAGTACTCACCGTTAAATCAGCTGAACCGGGTAGATCATCCCCTTTGTTGCCTATACTGGGTGTGTCCTCACTCAGCGTGGACTCGCCGTAAAATACATTCAGGTGCATTTTCAGGCGATCGCTGAGAAACGCTTGCGCTT
>JBNKFQ010000260.1:0-14818 GCA_050289385.1 Porticoccaceae bacterium
TGTTGCCCGGCTTCGTCTTTCCGGCGTCGCCTTCGGTTATGCCGTGATAAAAGCGACTACGCCGTGGTAGTCTTCCCCTTCGGGTTCACCTTGGCTTGCCAAGGCGAAGTTCCCTGAATCGCTACGCGATTCAGGGAACGAAGACTGGTGGAGGCGGCGGGAATCGAACCCGCGTCCGTCAGTCCGCTGCCTTCGGCTCTACATGCTTAGACCCCATCAATTAATTTAGCTTCACACAACCCGATGGGCAGGACGTGGTCTGCGATCCCAGTCAAGTTTTAACAGATCGGCCCTGAGCAAGCTTCACTGCGATCCAGTTCTGTTTGACAGAAGCTTCCCGTTTACTGGCATCCGGTGACTTCTGCTAGCAGGGTTTAAGCCGCTAGAGCGTAGTTGTCGTCGTTGGCAACTAATAAAGTACGACTTTGGATTAACGTGATTGGTCGTCATCACGACATGCACCCAAGGTTTTGTAACCGGCGTCGAATCCAAAACGCCCCCGGTAACGTCAACACTCACCAGGCATTTGGCAGATACCCGGCAGGCAAAGTGTTAGACCGCGCAATTGTAACAGAATTCGCCAAACCCATGTGCTTTCATAACAGTGCGCATGTTAATAAGCCAGCCGTCAGGACGATTTGCGCGCCTTCTTTACCGCCCGCGCCCTGTTTTGCGCCGAGGGCCGCCGCACACCGTTGCTGCCTCGCCAAATCTTGCCTCGCTTGCTTTTGCGATCACCTTTGCCCATAGTCATTTCCTTAAAGATCTTTTAAACAGTTGACCTTAAAAAATAGCCTTGCAACAACTATTGTGCAAAAACTACTGATTATTATTGGCGTACTATTGGTGCTAGCCGGGCTACTCTGGCCCTGGCTGGATAAACTGCCGCTTGGCAAATTGCCCGGTGATATCGTTATTAACCGCCCCAACCTCAAGGTTTATATACCGATTACTTCAATGCTGTTGATCAGCGCCGTTCTGTCGCTGGTGTTGTGGATTTTTCGAAAATAGGTCAGGGCCGGTAGCGAATGCCATTAAAAAATTGTCGCACCAACTGCGGTGCCTGCGCGTCCAGGTCAAAGATTGAGGTATTGCGAAGGTACTCGTATACGATTCCAGTGAGATAACACATCAACGACAGCGACAAGGTGCGTGGGTCGGCGCTTTCATCCAACTGCCCGTGGCTTTTGGCATGTTCAAACCAGGTGGTAAACCACTCGATATGCGCAACTCGCTCCTCTTCCTGGCGGTTTAAAAAAACCTCCATCTCACCCGAATAATCACACTTGAGAAAGAATATGCTCAGGGTTCGCTTTTTCTGCTGATCGCCACTAAAATCCACCAGCAAATCACTGCACAACGCTTCCAGCTGACCGAGCGGATCGGGGTGGTCGTTCTGCATATCGGAGAGTTCTTCCTCCAGCAAAAAACAGTGCAACTGGTCGTGCAAGGCCTGGAAAATGTCCCGCTTGTTCTTGAAATGCCAATACACCGCACCTCGAGTGACACCAGCGGTTTCGGCAATTTCCTCAAGGCTGGCTCTGGCGACGCCCTTGGTCAAAAATACGTCAATTGCGGCGTCCAGAATCTTGCCCCGGGTTTCCTGGGCCTCGGCTTTGGTTTTCCTGGCCATGATCAGGCTCTACATTGGTCATGTGGCGGTTGACACTAACATACATTCATGGTTGTATGCCAGATCTGCGAACCCAAAGATATCCATCCCGCCCCCCGCCTGGTCACAGGCATTGCCAGGAAAGGACGTAACGACATGAAAAAAGGCATTGCTATTGCTGCGGCTGCTCTCGCCATAACCGCCGCCGGTTACTATTACTGGACAAACCTGGCAAGAGACACCCGGTCTGCACCCGCTGCTGCTGGCGCCATGCCCCCGGCTCCGGTAGATGTCATGGCCATCGAGGTTCAGCAAATTAACCTGTTCGAGGAACTGCCAGGCCGCGTTACCGCTGCCAAAGTGGCACAAATCAGACCGCAAGTGAGCGGTATTATCACCAAACGCCTGTTTCGCGAAGGCAGTGACGTAACGGCGGGGCAACAGCTGTACCAAATTGATGCCGCTCCCTACAAGGCGGCTTACAACAGTGCCAAAGCCAGCTGGCAAAAGGCCCAGGCCAACCTTAAATCGGCCCAGGTCAATGCCGACCGTTATAAAGAACTGAGCAAAACCAACCTGGTCAGCAAACAGCAATACGACAATATTTTGGTCGCACTGGAGCAAGCGAAAGCCGATGTTGCGGTGGCTGAGGCAACTATCGAAGCCGCTGAAATTGACCTTAACTACACCAAAGTATATGCCCCCATTTCGGGCCGCATTGGCAAATCCTTTGTCACCGAGGGCGCCCTGGTCACGGCCAACCAGGCTCAGGCTCTCACGCGAGTTACGCAACTGGACCCGATTTATGTAGACCTGACCCAGTCCAGCGCGAATCTGATGCGCATGCGCGAACAGCAAGGCAATGACAATTCACAAGGCCTGGCGGTTAACTTGAACGTCGAGGGCCAGGGCGCACCCTACCCGCATCAGGGCACTTTGCAGTTTTCGGATATTACCGTTGACGAAACCACTGGCTCGGTGACCTTGCGAGCGCTGATGCCCAACCCCGATCAAACCCTGTTGCCAGGCCTGTTTGTGCGGGCGCGTATCGAACTGGGCAGCAAGCAGGCAATACTGGTGCCACAACGCGCTGCCGTGCGGGGCGTAAATGGTGATTTAAGTGTCTGGAAGGTGGGGCCCGACAATACGGTAAATCCCACCCCGATTACAACGGAGGGGGCGCGGGAAAATACCTGGGTTATTTCCGGGGGCCTGCAAAAAGGCGACGTGATCGTTGTTGCCGGGTTTCAGCGAATATTCCCGGGAGCAACTGTCGCACCAGCGCCTGTGACTGCCACCAATTCACGCACCGGGAAAAACGCCGCGCAATAACAGGGAATTTCCAGCATGTCGAGATTTTTTATTGATCGCCCGGTTTTTGCGCTGGTTATTGCCATCGTCATAATGTTGGCCGGTGCTCTGTCTATTAAAGAGCTACCCGTTGAACTTTACCCCAGTGTCGCGCCGCCCAATATTTCAATCAGGGTCAACTTTCCGGGTGCGTCGGCCGAAACCATGGAAAACAGTGTTACCCAGATCATCGAGCAAAAGCTGACCGGCATCGATAATTTGCGCTATTTTTCGGCCAGCAGTTCGGATGGCAGATCTAATATCACCCTCAGCTTTGAACCCGGTACTGACCCTGACATTGCCCAGGTGCAAACGCAAAACAAAGTGCAGGCGGCCATGCCGCAATTGCCACAGGAAGTGCAGGCCCAGGGTGTAAATGTTGCCAAGGCCAACGACAACTTTTTGATGGTTGTCGGGCTGTATTCCGAAGACGGCAACATAAGTCAGTACGATCTTGGCGATATTCTTTCGTCGGATGTGCAAGACACTATTGCCCGCACCAACGGGGTGGGCAGCGTAAGGGTATTTGGCAACCCTCATGCCATGCGTGTCTGGCTGGACCCGGAAAAGCTGCTCAGCTATGGTCTGACAACGCTCGATATTCGCAACGCCATTCGCGCGCAAAACAGTGATGTGTCAGCCGGCCAGCTCGGCGGCATGCCGGCGGTCAAGGGTCAGGAACTCAATGCCACCATAACCGCACAGTCGCGCCTGAAAACCGCCGGCGACTTTGAGCGCATTGTGCTGCGCGTAAATACCGACGGTTCGCAGATTCGGCTGAGTGATGTCGCCCGGGTAGAGTTGGGCTCAGAAAGTTACGGCACCATCGCGCGTTACAAACGACGACCCGCCTCGGGAATCGCGGTTAGCCTGGCCGCCGGTGCAAATGCCCTGGAAACCGCCACCGCCGTAAAAGAACGTCTGGCCGACTTGACCAAATCGCTGCCACCCGGTGTGAAGGTGGTATTTCCCTATGATTCCACCCCCTTTATCGAACTGTCTATAAAGGAGGTGGTAAAAACCCTGATCGAAGCCATCATTCTGGTGTTCCTGGTGATGTTTTTGTTTTTGCAAAACGTCAGGGCGACCTTGATACCCAGTGTTGCCGTACCCGTGGTACTGCTGGGCACCTTTGCCATTTTACTGGCGTTTGGCTATTCCATTAATACCTTCACCATGTTTGGCATGGTGCTGGCCATCGGGCTGCTGGTGGACGACGCCATTGTGGTGGTGGAAAACGTGGAACGAATAATGCACGAAGAGGGTTTGTCACCCCGGGACGCAACCCGCAAGTCTATGGACCAGATTACTGGCGCCCTGATTGGTATCGGACTGGTATTGTCGGCGGTGTTTATACCCATGGCATTTTTCAGCGGCTCCACCGGCGCTGTGTATCGCCAGTTTTCCATTACCATCGTATCGGCCATGGCCCTGTCGGTGGTGATTGCGCTGGTGCTGTCGCCTTCGCTGTGTGCGTGGTTGTTAAAACCGGTTAAAAAAGGCGAGTACGAACAGCGGCGCGGTGTGTTTGGCTGGTTTAATCGCTCGTTTGACCGAAGCCGCTCCTGGTACCAGCGAGGTTCCGGTGCGGTGTCGCGGCGCGTTGCCCGCTTTTTTATGGTGTATGTGGTGCTGGTTGGCGGGCTGGCGTATCTGTTTTCCAGTTTGCCTACCTCGTTTTTGCCCAACGACGACCAGGGCATTGTGATGGTGCTGATCAATGCACCGCCAGGCGCCACCGCGGAACGAACCCGCGAAAGCGTCAAGCAGGTTGAAGATTACTTTTTGAACAACGAAACCGAAAACGTGAACCACTTGTTCAGTGTCACCGGATTCAGCTTTATCGGTGCCGCTCAAAATGCCGCACTCGGTTTTGTTCGCCTGAAGGATTGGGACGAGCGCAAAAACCCGGACCAGAGTGTGTTTGCTATTGTGGGGCGGGCTATGGGCACCCTGTCGCAAATAAAAGACGCGATGGCCTTTGCGCTGTTTCCGCCACCTATTCGAGAGCTGGGCCGCACCTCGGGCTTTGACCTGCAGTTACTGGATCGCGGTGGGCTCGGACACGAAGCGATGATGCAGGCGCGCAACAAACTGTTGGGCATGGCCGCGCAAAACCCCAAACTGGCCGGGGTAAGACCCAATGGTCTGGAAGACGTGCCACAGTACAAAATCGATATCGATTACGAAAAAGCCAGTGCCCTCGGCTTGGCCATCAGCGACATTCAGCAAACCTTGCAGACTGCCTGGGGGTCCAGTTATGTCAATGACTTCCTCGACAACGGACGCATCAAAAAGGTTTATATGCAGGCCGATGCTCCGCACCGAATGCTGCCGGACGACATCGACCGGTGGTATGTTAAAAATAACAACGGCAACATGGTGCCGTTCAGTGCGTTTTCCAGTGGACGCTGGACCTATGGATCGCCCAAACTGGAGCGTTTTAACGGCATTTCCTCGGTCAATATTCAAGGCTCGCCAGCACCAGGTATCAGCTCCGGTGTCGCCATGGAAGAGATGGAAAAAATGGTGGCGCAACTTGGTAACGGTTTTGGCGTGGAGTGGACCGGGCTGTCATTTGAAGAACGTTTGAGCGGGTCGCAGGCGCCGGGGCTCTATGCCCTGTCAATTCTGTTTGTATTTTTATGCCTCGCCGCCCTGTACGAAAGCTGGTCGGTTCCGTTCGCGGTTATCCTGGTTGTGCCACTCGGCATATTGGGTGCCGTTGCCGCCACCTGGCTGTTCAAGCTGAATAACGATGTGTATTTTCAGGTCGCCTTTTTGACCACTATCGGCCTGACCGCCAAGAATGCCATTTTGATTGTCGAGTTCGCCAAAAATCTGTATCAAAGCGGGCACGGATTGATGGAAGCAGTATCCATTGCAGCCAAACAACGTTTTCGCCCCATTGTCATGACGTCGATGGCATTTATTCTGGGAGTCATGCCGCTGGCGCTGGCCTCGGGCGCTGGCTCGGCCAGCCAGAACGCCATTGGCATCGCACTGGTGGGCGGTATGCTGGCAGCTACCTTTTTGGCGATCTTTTTTATACCGATGTTTTATGTGGCTATTGAAAAGTTATTTCGCCGCAAACAACAACTGCCGGAAGAAAAACTTGTCACCTCAGGGAATTAAAACGCCAGCCCCCGTATAACGGCCACAACGCAAATCATCCAGGGCCTTGTTTGCCTGATCAAGAGGATACCGGTGCACCTCGGTGTGCACCGGTATTCCGGCGGCCAATGGAAAAAATTCCTCACCATCCTTGCGGGTGAGATTAGCGACCGATTGTATGGAGCGTTCGCCCCACAGCAGGTTATAGGGGAAAGACGGAATATCGCTCATGTGTATGCCGGCACAAACCACTATGCCGCCCTTGCGCACAGCCTTTAACGCCATCGGCACCAGTTGCCCCTTGGGTGCAAAGATAATCGCGGCATCGAGCTCAAAGGGAGGGGCTTCACTCGAATCACCAGCCCACTCGGCTCCGAGTTGAAGGGCAAATTCTTGCGCCTGGCTGTCACCGGGCCGGGTAAAGGCACAAACCCTTTGCCCGCGATGGCTGGCGACCTGAACCAGAATATGGGCCGCTGCGCCAAAACCATACAAACCCAACGTTTGCGCTGCCTTCACCGGCCGATAGGAGCGATAACCGATAAGACCCGCGCAAAGTAGCGGCGCCGCTTGCACATCGGGGAACCGGTCGGGCAGCGCAAAGCAGTAATTCGCATCCGCTACCAAATACTCGGCAAACCCGCCATTGACCTGATAACCGGTATATACCGCGTGGTCGCACAGATTTTCCCGGTGGTGCCGGCAGTAGTGGCAGTGACCGCAACTGCCGCCCAGCCAGGGCACACCGACGCGCTGCCCGACCTCAAAATGCTCGGCGCCCTCACCGCGTTCACTCACCGTGCCAACCACCTGATGACCGGGAATCAGTGGCAATTTCGGTTCTTTCAGGTCACCGTCCACCACGTGCAAATCGGTGCGACAGATACCGCAAGCACTGACCTTTATCAGTAACTGCCCGGGTTCGGCCACCGGTTTGGCGACATCTCGCATCTTCAACAGCTCGCCCTGTTGCTCAAGAACCATGGCTCTCATATCTGCCTCCTGTCAAAAATCCCGGTTTTCGTCGTCTTTGCCCTGTTGTGCCTCAAGCACCTTGATCATAAACTGATGGGGCAAACCAACCTCTTCGAAATACGCACCGTCAGACTTGAAACCCAGGTGTTGGTAAAACCCTTCCGAACGGATACGGGCGTGCATGACCATCTCGCTATACCCCAGCTTTCTGGCCAGGTGCTCGGCGTACTCAACCAGCAACCGGCCAATACCCTTGCCGCGAACATCTTCAGCTACGGCCATTTGCCGCAGGCGAACCCGCTTGCCACCCAGCGGCTTGAGCACCGCGCAACCCACTACCCGGCCGTCCAGCTCGCACACAATATGTTGGGAATCCTGTTCCGCTGGCAGCTCCCCCGGGTTAAAGGTCATACCTTGCGGTTCGCGCAGCACTTTCTCCCGCAATTTTATCGCTGCTCGATATGCAGGGCTGCCGATAGCTACCCTGCGACAAATGCCTTCGAATTCAGACGGGTTACCTTCCACACTCAACACTACCTGCCATTAACACAATCTGTAAAAAAGGGTTTACCTGAATACTGTTTTTCTATACAGTAACTGTAAATTGATACAGGACAGAGCCATGTTACATCAATTCATCAAGGGCCGTGGCGCCACACACAACCCGGCAAACCGCTTTGCACCTGCCACAAGTGTAGCTGTGGATGACGGCTGGCACAGTGAAGATCACCCGATTTCACCCAAAACACAGCTGTTTGTTAACAAGGCAAAAACCATCATTACCCGCAATCAGTCTCCGGATGTGCCCTTTGAGCAATCCGTTAACCCTTATATTGGCTGTGAGCATGGTTGTATCTATTGCTACGCTCGCCCAACCCACGCCTGGCACGATTTGTCCCCGGGGCTGGATTTTGAGACCAAAATTCTATACAAGCCCAATGCCGCCAGGTTGCTGGAAAAAGAGCTGTCGAAGCCGGGTTACCATCCCAGTCCAATTACTCTGGGTGCCAATACCGACCCTTATCAGCCTGTGGAAAAAAAGCTGGGTGTTACGCGCGAAATTCTCAAGGTATTGCAAAAATACCGCCATCCGGTGCACATCATCACCAAGAGCCACCTGATTGTTAAGGACCTGGACATTCTTGAAGAGATGGCCAGAGACCGGCTGTGCTCTGTGATGATTAGTGTTACAACCCTGAGTGACGACCTGAAACGGATAATGGAACCCAGAACGTCATCTCCCGCCGTTCGCCTGAAAACCATTGCCAGGCTAAAAGAGTGCGGTATTCCGGTAGGTGTGCTGGTAGCGCCCGTTATTCCAATGATTAACGACAGCGAAATCGAAAATATTCTAACCGAGATCAAGGCGGCAGGGGCAATAACCGCAGGTTATGTCTTTTTACGCCTGCCACACGAAGTCAAACCCCTGTTTTACGACTGGCTGGAACAGCACTTTCCACAACGGGCAAAAAGAGTGATCAGCCTGATAAGGGCCAGTCGAAACGGAAAGGATTACCAGGCCAATTTTGGTGACCGCATGAGCGGTAGCGGTGAATACGCCAACATGATTGGCCAGCGGTTCAGGATCGCCTGCAAAAAACTTGGCCTCAACAGAACCGGTTTGTCGGTGCTGGATACAACACGCTTCAGGGTTCCCAAAGCTCAGGAGCCTCAGTTGACCTTATTATAGATATTAAAGTTATAGAGACTAAAGTTATAGAGACTAAAGTTATAGCGACTACATTTTGCAAGCCCCCGTTGATTGTCAGCAACGTCGAAGTTGAAGGGAATCTGGTTTTGTACAAGGACGTACATTTTTTATTGAATAAATTTTATCGAATAAACTTTTCAATCCAGAGGAAAAGGAAAAAGGAAAAAGGAAAAAAGAAAAAGGAGAAAGGAGAAAGGAGAAAGGAAAAAATAATTTAAAGGGCACAATCGGGTGGGCCTGTTTGGGTGCATAGTCACAGGGACGCTGACATAAAGCCTGGAGGACATGGCAAATTGCGCAGATTACTGGCGAAAAACGGCGGTAATGATTTATAACACGAATTAACGCAAAAGATTAGCGACAAACCGCAGGCACGGTTATTGAGCTGAATTTAACGTTATGTTGTAAAGCGCAGCAGTTTTGCAGCTCCTCAATCAGAGGCCCCTGTTTTAACAGCACGTCTGACGGCATGGTGTTATTGGCTTTCCAGGTCACGATTTATGGATAGCCTATTCTGCCGTTTGCCTTGCACAGGGTGTAACTCAAGCAGGCCCACCCGGTTTTGTCCCTGCTCAGGAAAATCTTTTCAGAACGTTGTCATTCAGCGGCGCGGGTCAAGCCGCGCAATGACGGGGCGAAGCCTTCGGTACAAGGCCCCGTAAAGTATATTACGGTTGATCGCAATACACCTGAGCTTCCTCTACATCCAGGGTACCTTCATAAATTGCACGGCCGGTTATTGCGCCCATTATGCCTTTGCTGGCAACCGATTTTAGCGCTTTAATATCGTCCATATCAGTAATGCCGCCAGACGCAATAACCGGAATATTGGAAGCCTGCGCCATGGCAACCGTGGCTTGCACATTGACACCTTGCATCATGCCGTCGCGGTTAATATCGGTATAAACGATAGCCGACACGCCATCGGCCGCAAACTGTTTGGCCAGCTCAGTGGCTTTTACTTCGCTTACCTGTGCCCAACCATCAGTTGCCACCAGACCGTCTTTTGCATCAATACCGACGATAATATGGCCGGCAAATTCCCTGCACATTTCGGTGACAAACTGTGGTTCTTTTACCGCCTTTGTGCCAACAATAACGGAGCTAACACCGGCATCAATATAAGCCTGAATAATATCGGCGTTACGAATACCACCACCAATTTGAATTGGTAATTTCGGAAACTCTCTGGCAATGGCTTTTACTACTTCACCGTTCACCGGCTCACCCGCAAACGCGCCATTCAGATCTACCAGATGCAAGCGACGGCAACCGGCATCGACCCATCGACGAGCCATCTCCACCGGGCTGGACGAAAATACCGTGGAATCATCCATACGCCCCTGACGCAAGCGAACACATTCACCATCTTTCAGGTCAATAGCGGGAATAATTAACAAGATCTTTTCCTCTTCAAAAAGCTGGACCGCAGTCAAACAGCAATATTTTGTCGTACCAATAAAAATTATTCTGAAATCTGTTATTCCTGCACAAACACATTTTTGCCGAAAAAAACAGGCCTTCATTTAATCAACACTCGGCAATAATTCCTGGTAGAGCAACTATTGGCAGCAAGAGAGACTTAACTGCCCAAGGCCTACGGCACTTTCTTTTGGTTACTTTACGTTCCCACCTGTTAAAGAGTGCCGGTAAAGACCAAGTCGCTTTGCGACTTGAGCCGCCGCTGGCGGACCCGCAGGGCGGGAGCTTGCGACCGTAAAAATGACTCGCCCGGTGGCACGCCACATACATCCGCCACAGGCGACCCGCCAGACTTCAGGAGCGAAAACTTACCGCCCATCCCAATTCACAAAGTTTTTCAGCAACTGCAAACCGGCCGTGTGGCTTTTTTCCGGGTGAAACTGCACAGCAACCAAATTGGTGTCGGCCAGAACAGCAGCCAATCGCACGCCGTAATCGGTTACGCCAATAGTATTCGGATGGTCAGCATCGAGATAGTAACTGTGCACAAAATAAAATCTGGCGTCTTGCTCGATACCCTGCCACACCGGGTGGTCTACTGACTGGTGCACATTATTCCAACCCATATGCGGCACCTTCAAACGCTCACCGTCAGCATCTTTCAGATTATCGCCAAAATATCGCACTGTACCCGGCAAAGCGCCTATACAATCAATCCCGTTATTTTCATCGCTTGATTCGAACAGGGCTTGCATACCCACACAAATGGCCAATACCGGTTTTTCCTGTATTGCTTTTTTCACCGCCTGATCAAAACGATGTTCAATAATACCGGCCATGCAATCGCGAATAGCACCCACACCGGGGAACACAACACGGTCCGCATCTTCCACATCGTCAGCCGACGTGGTGATATCTACCTTTGCCCCGGGTGCGACATGTTCAATCGCTTTAGCGACGGAGTGAAGATTGCCCATGCCATAGTCCAGCACGACAATACGAGTACGAAAATCAGTCATATCAATTCTCTGAAAGCTGAAGTGTATCTGCTTCTTACAGGGAGCCTTTGGTAGAGGGCGTAACGCCCGCCATTCTGTCGTCCGGAGTCAGCGCCATGCGCAGTGCGCGACCAAACGCCTTGAAAATAGTCTCCACCTGGTGATGGGCATTCTTGCCACGCAGATTGTCAACGTGCATGGTAACCGAGGCATGATTAACAAAGCCCTGAAAAAACTCCCAGGTTAAATCCAGGTCAAAATCACCGGCTTGCCCGCGCGTAAATTCGACATCCGCAAACAGACCCGGGCGACCGGAAAAATCGACCACAACCCGTGACAGCGCCTCGTCCAGCGGCACATAGCTGTGGCCATAACGGGTAATACCCTTTTTATCACCAACCGCTTTACAGATTGCCTGACCCAATGTAATACCAATATCTTCTACCGTGTGGTGGTCGTCGATGTGGGTATCTCCGCTGGCCTTGATGTCCAGATCAATCAAGCCATGACGAGCTATCTGGTCCAGCATATGGTCGAGAAACGGAACACCTGACTCAAGACTGGCCTTGCCGGTACCATCCAGGTTTACACTCACAGTGATTTGAGTTTCCAGCGTATCGCGGCTGACGGTTGCCTTGCGTTTTGCCATGTTTATCCCCGAGGCAAGCAAAAAGGAGGCTATTATAGTCTTCGGGTCGCACTGTGTAAAAAAATGTCACTATGTAAAAAAATGTAAAGTGGGGTTACTTTACAGTTTTCATCTACCCTGCCCGGTTGTAACATGCCCATATTGACAATTATTTCAGGAACTGCAATCCGGTTCCGCCTACCCGGCTATGAACAAACGACACTCTCACATATCGATTAACCGGCGCAATACTCCACCATTGCTGCACTGGTTACTGATAATGGTGCTCGGGCTCAGTTCAATTCTGTCTGCCGGGCATATTCACGAGTCGTCATCGGCAACTTGTCCTCAACACTTGTGCGGCGATGCGGCCGATTACGACGACGATGACGGTGACAACAGTAATTCATTTACGCAATACTGCCCGGGTTGCCATCTGTTCAACCTCGGCCTTGCTGACCTGGAATATGCACAGATATCCGCTGTGGCTGATGTCCTTGTTAGCAACATCCCGGATTCCCAAACTGCACCGCGCGCACCGCCGCCGGGTCTGGCCCTCGCTCGCGCCCCACCCGCTCTTTCCTGAAGCCTCACCCCAAAAAATCACTGCAGACTCGTGTCTGTATATCGCTATAACCTGTTTTTGGGAAAAAAACATGAAACGTACAATCTGTAGCATTGCTGCACTTTTGGCAGCTTCACCCTATACCTACTCCGATGCCTATTCCGAAAAGGAGCCTGACTCCGCCGCAATGCCGTTCGCCAAGAAAGGCAAAATAGAGGAAGTCATCACCATTGGTTCCCCCATTCACAATGACGAAGACAAAATCATTCGAGGCATTTCCGTCCTCAGCGGCGACAAACTGAAAGAGAAATCCGCTGCAACCATCGGCGAAACCCTGAAAGGCGAGCTGGGGATCAGCGCTTCGTCCTTTGGTCCCGGTGTCGGCATACCGGTGATTCGTGGTCAAAGCGCCACCCGCGTCAAGGTAATGCAAGACAGCCTGGACACACTGGACGCTTCCGCCAGCAGCCCTGATCACGCGGCAGGCAGTGAACCGTTGCTGGCCGAGCGTATCGAAGTGTTACGTGGCCCCTCGACTCTGCGCTATGGCAACGGCGCCATCGGCGGTGTTGTCAATATCGTTGACAACCGCATTCCGGCCAGAATGCCCGAGCGCCTGGAGGGCGGCATGGAACTGCGCAACAGCGGTGTCAATAACGGCAATAACGCCGTGTTCAAACTCGACGGCGGCTCCGGGCAGTTTGCCTGGCACCTGGACGGACTCTACCGCAGTACAAATAACCTCAATATCAAGGGGCCCGCCCTGCACGCTCACGAAGAAGACGTGCACGATGGTGAAGAAGAGGAAACCACCATAGGGTTTGTCGACAACACCAACTCTCGCACGCAAAGCGCCACTGCCGGTTTTTCCTGGGTTGGCGACGAGGGTTTTGTTGGCCTGAGCGTGAGCCGGTTGGCAAACAACTATGGCATACCCCCCGGCGCCCACGAGCACCACGAAGACGGCGATAATGCTGTCGATGGCCTTGACGAACATGACGAAGAGACCGTTCGTATTGATCTGAAACAAACCCGATACGATCTTAAAGGGGAATTCGAAAACCCCATGGCCGGTTTTCAAAAGATCAGCTTTCGGGTTGGCCACAATGATTACGAGCACGTTGAACTGGAAGGCGGCGAAACCGGCACCCGTTTTACCAACGACGCCTGGGAAAGCCGCGTGGAGCTGGTTCACAACCCCTTGAACGACTGGCAGGGAGCCCTGGGCCTTCAAATGTTGCAACGGGATTTCGCCGCAATTGGCGACGAGGCGTTCATTCCCGAATCAAACATTCGCAATTACGGCGCATTTGTGGTGGAAGACTGGGACAAGGGCGACTGGCACGTGGAGCTGGGCCTGCGCACAGAACGGCAGGATATTGAACCGGTTAACCAGTCTTCGGTTTCCCACAATACCTTCACCAGCTCCGGCTCCGTGCAGTGGCTGTTTGCTGAAGACCAGCACCTGAGTTTCAGCCTGACCAGAGCGGAAAGAGCGCCCAGCGTCGAAGAGCTGTTTTCCAACGGCGCTCACCTCGCAACCAACCAGTTTATTGTCGGCGACTCGGGGCTTGATACCGAGAACAGCACCAACTACGAGCTGGGCTACCACTACCACAGTGACACGTCGTTCAAGCTGTTTGTGTTTTATAACGATATTGGTGACTTTATCTTTGCGCAAAATTCTGGCATTGAGTTCGATGAACTGCCGCTGTTTGAATACCGCCAGCAAGACGCCACCTTTCAGGGCGTGGAAACCGAGCTGAGTGTGCCACTTAACGACCGCTTTAACCTGACGGTATTTGGCGATTGCGTGCGCGCCGAATTCGTTAACGGCGGCGACGTACCAAGAATTACTCCGGTCCGTTACGGCTCGCAGCTTGAATATCGTGACAATGAGCTGAGTGCCAATCTGCGCTGGACCAGAGTGCAAGACCAGAATCATCCCGGCGAAGCCGAAGAAGCTACCGAAGGTTACGACCGCGTGGATGCCACCATCAGTTACCTGGTGAGCCGCGCTGACACCAGCTATACCCTGTTTTTGCACGGCGGCAACCTGCTCAACCAGGAAATACGCAACGCCACCTCTTTTCTGCGTGAAGCCGCTCCGGAAGCGGGCCGCAATATAGAACTGGGGGTAAGGCTTACTTTCTGAGCCTGTTTTATTTGGCCAGTCACGATTTGGCCAGTCACGACTGGCATAACTACATGACCGCGCTGACTTGATTGTCAGCGCGGTTTTTTTCTGTCATTGCAATTGGGTACACTCAACCCCTGGATCACTCGTGGGAGACTGGCATGGCAAAACTGCTGAAATGGATCTTTTGGGGCGCCTTGTCGCTCGTGGTGCTGGCGGGCATTGGCATTATTTTGCTGCTGTTTGTGGTTGATCCCAACCAATACAAACCACAAATCCAGCAAGTGGCAGCGGATAATGGCATAC
>JBNKFQ010000261.1:0-4508 GCA_050289385.1 Porticoccaceae bacterium
GCTCCAGGTATTAGCGGCTATATGATCTATACCCACAGGTAGGCCCTGATCTGTACTGAGATCAATAATGCGTGATGCCCCCAGGCGCAGCAAACTGGTGGATTCCGTTTTAGTTATCGAAAAATTTTGGTCTAAATCATCTATAATTATCTGGCCATTTTCTGGTTTTTTCCAGGGAGCATCGATTACACCACTGATCGCTTGAACACCACTTTTTCGGGTAATTCGGTCTAGTGCAATTTTTTGCACGCTAAAATTTTGTCGGTTCAACGATAGGTAGGGCTCAATGTAGAGTTTATCAATGGGTTGAGAAAAAATAGCCGCATATTGAATACTGGAGCGTGCGCCTATATGCAAGGGCTTGCTGCGATAACGGTTACTATCTTCTTCATTGCCCAGTGTCCAGCTCACTCTCGCAAAGCCCGGCGTTGATTCATCGTTGCGCAGAGTCACCAACAATTGGTACTGCCGATCACCGCTCGTAGTCTGAGCCAACTCGTAAAAACTGGCTTTATCCACCACAAATCCCGGCAGGCCTGTGTCTTCGAACCAAGCGGCAATGACGGGCCCCAATTGTTTTGAAACCTGATTGCCTGCTGCAATCACATCGTCGAGAGTGAAGGTGCCTGCGTGGTGTCGTCGTAGTATCTGGGCCAAGAATTTACCTGCATCTCTGGGGCCAAGAGAATCGTAGATCATTTGCGCTAACTCGCCGGCTTTAAGGTAGAGCTGGTCAATGGACCTCTGACTGTTTTCCGCCAGTGCTACAGAATGCAGGGGCGTCGACATTATGGCTTCCCATACTTCCGGGCGATCAACGAAGGTATCTATTGCTACGCCACTGACATTACCGTCGGCTTGAGTGAACATGTTACCGGCGAATGAGAGAAAAGCGTTTTGATATTGGGGTAAAAAGCGGTAGGCAGAAAAGTAACCGCGTTTGCCGGACAGGACCAGTGTGGTCAGTTCCTGGAGTGCAAAATCCAGTGCTATGGCATCCTCACCGCTAACGGCGGTCTGGTGTTTAAAATAGGAGCGCGCTATACCGGCAAATACGTCGCCACCGGACAGGTCACCATTAAAGAAACCTACCACTCGATCGCGCAGTTTATTGGCTTGTTCTTCGTTCAGTGTGCCTTGTCTATTGGTCGGCCAGGATTTGCCGATATAAAAATCAAAACGCGCGGTGGGAAAACCCGACTCCCGCAGTAACAACATCGAAGGTGGTGCCATCGTCGTGTCTTGTCGCCAACCTCCACCGTAACCGCGAAGTGCGTTGGGTACTTCTACCAGAGTAAAGGTTTTGAAGGGATATTTCAGCCCAGAATCCTGTACAAGGGTAAGGTGGTCTTGTACCCAGGATTCCAATTGTGGACGGGCGGCGGACAATATATCCAGATTTGAGGTGTGAGCCGGGTAGAGCAGTGCTTCAAACTCGATTCCGGATAGTGTGGTGCTATAGGCAGTAAACGCTGAGGCCAGCAAAGGGACTTCAGCAATACTTATGTCGGGAGCGAAGCGAAACTTGGTGCGCTTTTCTTTCGTCTCGAGTTTGTATCTCTTTCCCGGACCTGCTACCAGCCAATTGGCGGGAACTTCAACGGTTAAATCCAGATTGAAAAAATCCTTGCTCCTTCTCTGCATATCATCGCGGGCGACATCGGCACCCGGCAGCGGAAACCACGCCGTGCCCGGCAACAGGGCGATGTAGCGGGAGTCGAACACAACTCGCTCAAACCCCAATACCTTTCCCGCCTGCGCTTCTCTAAAACTTAAATTATCCGTATTAATCGCGCTGTCGAGATAACCAAAATTTTCATTGGGCCGCCCCTTGTAGATCAGCGTTAATCGGCGTTGCTCGCCCGCTGCCATGGGTTTGGATAGTTTGATATCAAGCAGTCCATTGTGGTGGTCAAAAGCCAGTTTCTCACCGTCGTCATTGCTAACCTTTTGCACTTTCAGGCCGGGATTGAGTGTGAACAGGGGTTGGGCCAATGATTGATGAGGAGGTGCGGTGACAACTAGTTCGAGGTTTGCAGTTAGTAAATCTCCGGGAAATAAAGTAATGCTTCCTTTAACTGTGCGTATATCGACAGCAGGTTCGTTGAGTCTTGCTTGATGAGCCTCGCGCCATTGTGCCTGATGTTTCAGCAAATTCTGATGCTGTATCGAATTAAACGACAGCAAAAAGATACCAAGTACACAACCTGTGATGGCAAACATGCCTTGTAGCTTGTACCTGTTGTCGTCCAGCCGGGGGTGCAGCAACATTGTCAGACCCAATAGTCCAAATGCAAGCGCAAGCACGCCCAGACGTTGTAACCATGCGGAGGCTTTGGCAACGCTATGAACCAGTTCAGAGGGGTGTTTCATTTGAGCGGCACCGGTGAAATCCACCAACGCCACATAGCTGGCTGGTAATTTGAACGTCGCGGCAATAAGTAGCACCAGAGCCGCGACCGATATGATTGTGGCAAATAAGCGGTGGCGTAAACTGATAGTAATCAGAAAGACCAGTGAAAGGCAAAAAGCAATGGAAGGCACCGCCATAAAAACAGAGTAGGTGATCAATGACAGTAGTTCGATGCTGCCACCGATTGGTGATCCTACCAGTGGTAAAAGGAAGCCTAAGATCTCAAGAAAAAATGCCAGTAATACTATGGGTATCCATGTACTGAGGAAAAGTCCCAGGAAACGCCCCAATACCAGTTCTGAATTATAGTAAGGCCGGCAGTCCAGTACTTCGACAATGTTTTCACGCACATCGCGTGCGCGAATATCAAAGCCCATAAATATAATACCGATGCCATAAATTGAGAGAGACACTACCCCTACGGTTCCAATCATATAAGACGGAGATCCGACAGAAATGGTAGCGGTAAAGGCGGAAAAAAAGGCGTGCAGGGCGCTGCTCATCAGATACACGATAGTGGCTGCAACGTACACATACCCTAAAAAGGAGCGATAGCGTTTTGTCTTCAGCGTATAGCCAAGTTCCGCCTGTGCTAGTACCCAGAGCCTATGAAAGTTAATGATGACGCCCTCCTTATGCCATACATTGCTTTTTATGAATATTGGATATGGCACTTTTTATCATATATTACCTCATGCTAAATGCGAGATAGGCTTCTTCCAGTGTAATGTCGCTCACTGTGTTCGTGTCGGCCTCTTGTAATGTTGTATTAGCTGCCGCAGCCTTATTTTTTAATACTCCGCGTAAGATGCTTTGGCCGCGTTTGTCCTGACGCGAGACAATTTCCAACCAGCCGTCCAAGTCATCATCTCTGTTGTTTATTTCGGGTATTTCCACAACGCTTCCCTGTGCCTGTTTGATTAACTCTGCCGGCTGACCACAAAATTGCAGTTGCCCTTTTTCTATAATGGCGATTTCTGAACAATTGGAGCTTAAATCAGCAACAATATGTGTTGAAAGCAAAATCAAACTATCTTTACTTAAGCTTGCCAGTAAGTGGCGGAATCGGAGCCGCTCCTCAGGGTCGAGCCCCACTGTGGGTTCATCCATGATCAGCACTTTGGGTTCGTGAATAAGGGATTGTGCTATGCCCAACCGCCTAACCATACCGCCGGATAACTCCTTTACTTTTTTCTTTGCCAGGTTTTCCAATCCAACACTGGCCAGCACCTGGCTGATGCGTTGTTTGCGAATATTTTTATCGACAATACCTGATAATTTTGCCAGTGTATTTAACACATCCTCCACACTGTGGAGTTTCCAGGCTCCAAATTTTTGCGGTAGATATCCAATTAGTTTCCGCACAGCGAACCTGTCTTTAACCGTGTCAAAACCACCGACAGTCACTTTACCTTCGCTGGGGTCAAGTAAAGTACATATGATGTTCATGAGTGTACTTTTACCCGCGCCGTTTGTACCTAACAGGCCAAATATGCCGTTGCGAAGTTGTAAGTTTACATCTTGTAATGCGCTTGTTTCATTGCTATAGCGATGAGTCACATGATCAATATCGATTACAACATTCGTATCCATAAGGGTTAACTCCATCCAGGCGCTTATTATGTCATAAAGTTGGGGGGGGGGATTATCTTTAAATGCCATTTTAATGTAATTTTAGGCATTTTGACAGATAGTTAGCTGTAGGGTGTGCTGGTTCAGCGTGAAATGGATTTCCCTATATACCCAAAGCGTTTGAGATTTAGGCCTCCAGAGCACGCCCCTTTTTGCCCCTGGTCGCGTCGCTCCTCCTTACGTGGGGCCTGCCACGCGGCCTCGTCGCTCCTTGCCAGGGACAAAAATTGACGCACTCTGAAAACCTAAATCTCAAACGTTTTGGGTATAGTGTAAATAAGTGACACGACTAAGGGGACGCGCAGAAATAACTTCACATTTTCGACGCCGATGTATTCCGCCTAGCGTCGTTGCAAAAGCTCGACGGAGCCCCACTATGCCTTCGCATTTAGGCCTAACCAGGCGGGCGCCGCGAGGCCCAAAAATTTTGCACGGTCCCGAAGGCCCTGTAAAGAAATAACTT
>JBNKFQ010000262.1:0-7177 GCA_050289385.1 Porticoccaceae bacterium
TGGGGCAAAAAACTGCCGGAAGGTCGAGGTCACGGTATAGCCGTGCACAAGTCATTTAACTCTTATGTTGCCCAGGTGGCGGAAGTGTCGGCCAACCCGGACGGAACGCCGAAAGTGCATAAGATTACCTGCGCTATCGACTGTGGCATAGCGGTTAATCCGGATGTGATCAAGGCACAAATGGAGGGTGCAATCGGTTATGGTTTGTCGCCGGTACTGGTGAGCGAAAACACCTTTAAGGACGGCGCCATCGTGCAGGGTAACTTTGACACCTTTCGTGTGTTGCGTATAAACGATATGCCAGAGGTTGACGTGCATATCGTGCCCTCAGCCGAGGCGCCCACCGGAGTGGGCGAACCCGCCACACCGGTCATTGTTCCTGTGGTTATGAACGCATTGCTGGCGGCGACCGGTAAGCCGACGCGGCGCTTGCCTTATACCTAAAGTTAAGGTGCAGGCTTCGGGGGAGGGAGGAGGTGTTAAAGACTCCCTTGTGCCCCCGGGGTTGGTGTGCGCTTGTTCTTGCGGTCGCACGCCAAAACCGAAAAGGCGCATTATTCGTAAATGGGGTGACCCGTTGGCCGAGCGAAGCGATGACGCGTATCTTTAGCGTGCGACGTGCGAGTACAGACGTGCGACCCTAAACTAACCTGGCCTAACTCCCATACCACACCGAACCACTAATATTCACCCCACAAGGTAGGGTGCCTGCCGAGTTACGCGTTGTACCTCATAAGCTGCTAACCTTACATTACACGATGGGCGTCATTGTGGAAAACCTTATGCGTTACCCGCCTGACGAAGGCAAGGTGGTTACGCTGGCCTCTGACCACCGGCAAGCCTCACGCAAAAAGTTGCTCGAACAATTGTTTCATGAGCACGGTCAGGCTTTGCGGGTGTTTTTGAAAGTACGTGTTTGGCAGCGAGACGATATTGAAGATCTGATTCAGGAACTCTTTTTGAAGCTGGCGGACAGGGATGACCTGGAGTCTTGTATCTATTCACACAGTGGCAGCAATCGGGGATTTTTATTCACGTGCGCCAATAACCTGATTGTTGACAGGCAGCGCAAGCGGCATCGCCGCCAAAGGCTTGATGAGCAGCATCATCTGACAGAAAAAAAGGCGATTGACGTTACGCCAGAGCAGGTTGCTGAATCTGATGAAGAATTACAAATAATCATGGCTGCAATTTCTTCACTCCGTCCCAACTGGCGCAAAGCTTTTGTTCTGAACCGCTTTCATCACCTGAGTTATCCTGAAATTGCAAAAGAAATGAAAGTATCTACCAAGCAAATTCAAAAGTTTATGTCCAAAGCGCTACAGCGCCTGCGTGAAGTCGCCGCGCAAATTGAAGGCGAAGATAGTAAGGAATACTTGTCGAGAGGCGATGACAATGGCTAATTCCATACAACCGGTTCGCAAGCGGGCTGCTGAATATTGGGCGGTGCTGCTTTCCGGATTGACGTCATCATCGCAAGCTGATGAGATTCAGGAGTGGCAGCAAAGCAAAGTCGAGCAACAGAACGAGTTTGACAAAACAGGCGATTTATTGGCGCGGATCGATCAGTTGGCAAATCACCCGCAAATGAAAGCGATTATTGATGCTGACGCGCCCATAAAGCAGGAGTTCACAGAGGCAGGTCGTTTCGGATTCAGGCGTTGGCATACCGCTTTCGGAGCTGCGGCGCTTGTGTTGATTGCAGTAGCGTTTGTTTTTCCTGATGTGCAACAGTTGTTTCGGTCAGAAGTCTCTGGCCAGCTTGATCGTTATGTAACACGAATTGGTGAGCGAAAAACGGTAGTCTTGCAAGATGGGAGCAAAGTCAACCTGAATACCGCGACGGAAATTTTGGTTAATTATAATGACAATATGCGCCGCGTTCGTCTGGAGCGAGGCGAAGCTTACTTTGAAGTTAAAAGTGATGCGGACCGACCATTTATGGTGAATCTGGATGGCTATGCGGTATCTGTGTTGGGCACGTCCTTTAATTTACGTAAAAATCCCTCAAATTTCACGCTGGCTGTGGAGGAGGGAACGGTCTTGCTTCATCGACAGGAAGAACAGCCAACACCCAATGCACCTGTAATTGACTCGGGTATAAATGATTTTAGTGAGACCAGAAAACTGAGTCAGTATCGAGTGTCTGAGGGTATTGTAGCGAAGGTGGACACGATCGGCAGTACGTTTGTCGCAAACCGCCAAAATACATTCATCGGTTACTCGGATTGGCGTACAGGGATTTTACAGTTCCAGGATGAACGTTTAAGTGCGGTAGTCAGGGAACTGAACCGTTATATGGGTAAAAAGATTCTGATTGAAGACGCCAGTATTATGAGTCTGAGTGTCTATGCCGCGATTGATCTTGAGCAACTGCCACAAGCGTTGACGGATTTTGAGCAGGTTTTACCGGTGAAAGTTGAACATTACTATGACCGGATTGTTATGTCAGCTCGTGAATCTGAATAGCAGTATAGAGGTGGGTAGTCTGGAGGTAGAGTGTTTGAAGGGTGGCTGGCGGAACAAGGAGGTGGGGTTCAAGCTCGCTAACAAGCGAAAAAGTAATTTTAGAAAGGTAGGGTGGTGTGTGTTCTCGCGCGTTAGACGCTGAGCAAGCCAGGAGGTTGTATAATTACAGGAGATTTTCATGAACATGTCGTGTATGAGGCCACTCGCAAAATCAGTTGTTTTTTCGGCAATATTGGGTCTGGTCAGTTTGCCACTGTCCGCTGCCGAATCAATATATCTGGAAATAAAAAGTGATTTGGCCGGACCGGCTTTAATGAAACTGGCCAACGCTGCTCATGTTCAAATACTGGTACCAGAAAATATAGCTGAAAGTGTTACCTTGTCTGCATTATCGGGTGAATATTCGCTTGAAGATGCTTTACGTAATATGTTGGCTAATACAGGGCTCAGCTATAAGTTTACTTCAGAGCGGTCCGTGGTAATTGATTCGGTAGTCAAGGCAGAAGGCCCATCCCTGGAGAGCGAAAAAAATGTTAAAGAAAATATTGATGAAATAATAGTCACAGCTAAAAAGAGAACACAGAGTCTGCAAGATTCTTCAATGAGTATTTCGGCTTTGGGTAACGAAGAAATCGAACGCAGAAGTTTGGTAGGCATGAGTGACTACTTGAGCTCTATTCCTGGTGTTAACGCACAGTCGTTTGCGCCAGGCGCCAATAAAATCATCATGCGTGGTGTTGGCTCAGGGTTGTTCGAGGATGCTACAGTCTCCATGTATTTCGGAGAAGTTCCGGTAAACGTGCTTGCTCCAAACAGTGCCGTGGCCGGTTCATCAACCGATTTGAAACTTGTGGATGTTGAACGGATTGAGGTGCTTCGTGGTCCGCAAGGCACATTGTATGGTTCTGGCTCAATGGGTGGCGCTGTTCGTAATATTCCGGCCACTCCTGACTTGACTGAACTGAGTGGAAATCTGAAGGCAGGTTATTCAAATACTGCGGGTGCTGGAGGGAGCAACACTAAAATCACCGGTACGATTAATATTCCTCTGATCGAAGATGAACTGGCGTTACGCATTGTCGCCTATAACTACAATAACAGCGGTTATATCAGAAATATTGGCGCCAGTGATCCTGCTACCGTGGACTTTGCCAACCTTCAGGGTGCAACTGTTAGCAACAATGGCCAGGCAGGTAGTTCGGACTATACCGGGGGGCGAGCTACCTTGCTCTGGCAGCCCAGCGAGCAGTTAAAGGTTTCGCTTATGGCTTTGACACAAGAGTTGGAGCAAGACGGATTGTTACGACACAATCTGGCTTTGGGGGCGTACGAAGCAAACCCGCTGGATGTGCAGCCGCTGGATAGCCGCGGTGAATTGGCGGCAGACAACACCGATATTTATAATCTGGTTGTGGAATATGATTTTGGTTCCGTAAGTTTGTTGTCTTCTTCCAGTTGGCTGGACGGCTTAACTGAACGGGTATTTGATTTAAACCGCTTTATTCCTATTGCAGCTGCCATCAGAGATGAATGGGGCAGGGAGGGGTTTGTTCAGGAAATTCGTTTAAGCTCTCATCGGGACGGGCAATTGCAGTTTGTTGGCGGCGTTTACTATGAAGATTTAGACGCGTATCGTGCAGCCAAATCCGAATGGATCGGGAACGATGCTTTGTGTTGCGGTTTTCTGGGACCTGTTGATCCGGATAATGTGTTTACGCTCAACGATGGTGTAACCATTGAACAAAAAGCGATTTTTGGTGAAGTATCCTATGAGTTTGCGGAACAGTTTATGGCAACGATTGGTGGCCGCTGGTTTGACTACAGTCGAGGTAATACCGAACACAGAAGTGGCGCCTTTAACGGTGGCGTATCGACCAGCAGAATGCTGGACAGCGACGAAACCGGTACCAACTTTATGGCAAATTTAACTTACACGCCCAATGAAGACACATTGATCTACGCGCAATGGTCACAAGGCTTTCGTCTAGGCCGGCCCGCACCGGTTGCACCGGCTTCTGTATGTGATATCAACAACGACGGGCTGCTTGATGGAACAAGCGTACCGGTAGACGCAGGCGATCTGGAGTCGGACACACTGGACAGTTATGAGTTGGGTGCAAAATTAACGCTGTTAGACAGCCGTTTGATATTGAATACAGCGATATATCGAATCGAGTGGAATGGTATTCCCGTGTCTGTTAACGCCACCCCATCCTGTGGCTTCCAGGTCCAAATTAATGCGGGTGAAGCTGTGTCGAAGGGTATGGAATTTGAAAGCATTTATTATCTCACGGAAGGTATACGGCTTAACCTGGGGGGGTCCTACGTTAACGCTGAATTGTCTAAAGACAGCGCAAATCTGGGACCAAAAGGCACGCGCATGCCGGGTGCGCCAAAATGGAACGCAAGTGCCGGATTGCAGTATGAGTTTATGGTGGTGGATCGCGATGCCTTTTGGCGCACCGATTACGCGTACATAGGTGGGTATCAGGATGATATCGCCGCAACGTTCCCGGAGGTTGGTGGTTATGGGACGCTGAGTATGCGTGCGGGTATCAATTTTGATAAGTTAACTTTGGAACTATACGGCACCAATTTAACAAATGTAGATGATCTTATGGCGGTGCAGTTTTCGAAAGAGGTATTTCGTTTAACTCCCCGCACGATTGGGATAGAACTCGGTTATCGTTTTTAATTTCAAAAGCAATTAATCAGAGGTTTCTTAAGTTTTTAGGTGGAAGAGATTCCACTTTTCTGTGATTCGACGCTCTTTTGGGGCGTCGCTTTTTTTGTCCCTGTGATCAATATTGCAGGAAGCATAGTACATTAGAAGATAATAACCCTGTTCGAACCAGTTTTAGCCTGCCTGCCAGAAGTTACGCAGTGGTAGATTTGAATGCAGGTGTCTCCAGGGATAACTACTCTCTAAGCCTTTATATTACTAATCTGTTTGACAAGGTTTACTATATTCAGCTCTTGATAGCCTGAATTTTAATAATCCAACGGCTGTGCCCAGTCGCCCACGAACGATAGGTGCGGTATTTTCGGTAGACTTATGCCTGCCCACCAAGTTCACAAATCTGCCTGCGAAAGATAATCTTTCGCAGGCAGATTTGTCTTGCAATTTAATAGCCTGATGTGCTACCCAATCTGTAATAAACCTGATCATCTATTTTGCCTTAAAAATCCCACAATATATGGTTTGTATATATATTGTATATTTGTAATACTTTGGCAAACAGGCCACAGGAACCAGTTATGGGCATTGTCAAAATATCCGACGAACTTCACAAAGAATTGCGTGTCGCCAGCAAAGCTATGAAACGATCCATCAATGCCCAGGCAGAGCACTGGATGGAGGTGGGAATGCTGGCAGAACAAAACCCCGAGCTTGATTACCACGAGTTGACCAGAATGCTGTTCGAAGACAGTTACACAAGATTAATGCGATGACAATAGAGCT
The DNA here is from genome assembly GCA_050289385.1 of Porticoccaceae bacterium. Lineage (GTDB taxonomy): Bacteria > Pseudomonadota > Gammaproteobacteria > Pseudomonadales > Porticoccaceae > JBNKFQ01. Next base: position 5,933 of record JBNKFQ010000262.1, read on the forward strand.
GAAAAGCGACGCCGATATTGAACTAATGCGTCGTTCGGGAAAACTGCTTGCCTCGGTGTTCGCAATTCTGGACAATTATATCGCACCCGGTGTCACCACTATGGCGATCAATGATCGGGTAGAAGATTATATTGTCAACACACTGCACGCCCGCCCCGCCTCAAAGGGTCAGTACGACTATCCATACGTACTTAACACTTCTCTTAATAATGTAGTGTGTCACGGTATACCCAAAGCACATCAGGTGCTCAAAAATGGCGATATCATCAACGTTGATATTACACTCGAAAAAGATGGTTTTATCACTGATTCCAGTAAAACCTACCTGATTGGCGATGTATCGCCAAAGGCCCGTAGACTGGTTAAAAAAACATATGAAGCTATGTGGAGGGGTATTGAGGCGGTAAAACCGGGCGCCACTCTGGGCGATATTGGCTATGCGATCCAGGAATATGCCGAGCAGGCGGGTTACAGTGTTGTGCGCGAATATTGTGGCCACGGCATTGGTCGGGAAATGCACGAGGAGCCGCAAGTGCTGCATTATGGTTGCTCTGGCACTGGTGAGATATTGCAACCCGGTATGACGTTTACTATTGAGCCGATGATTAATCAGGGTGAGCGACGCGTTAAAACCAGGCCAGACGGTTGGACCGTTGTTACCAAAGACAAAAAATTATCTGCGCAGTGGGAGCACACGATTTTGGTTACGGCAGCGGGTTATGAAGTGCTGACATTGCGACCAGAAGAGATTAACAATCAAACTACCTGATTAATTCCATCCTTTCTTCCCTACTCTTCGCTATTTATTCATGGTTATTTCATTTTAGTTGTTTACTTTATGTTTTTAACAATGTCAAAAAGGGATTGCCATGAACAAGATGTCGCTGTTGTTAAAAGGAGCGGTACTGCTGGTACTTGCCTTGTTGTTATTGATTCCGCTCAGTATGGTAAAGGGATTGATATACGAACGGATGGCACGCCATCAACAAGTGGAAACCGAGATTGCCAATAGCACCGCGCAACCCCAGATCCTGGCTGGCCCGATTGTGGCCCTTCATTTTACCGAATACTGGACAGATAGCGTGGTAGAGAAAAAAACCGACGGCGACAAACAGTGGAGCGAAACCCGGGATATTCCACGACAATCAATACGGGTTCACTATGTATTGCCTTCTCAACTGGTGGTGTCGGGAAGCTTGACCGTGGAAGAACGTCATCGAGGTATTTTTTCAACTCAGGTGTACC
>JBNKFQ010000263.1:0-1730 GCA_050289385.1 Porticoccaceae bacterium
GATTTTTTCCAGCGGCGAATAAAACGCCGCTCGCCGCCGCTGGAATTGTGTGGTGATCGACACCTGGTTGTCATCAAAGATGATATACCCGGTCTGGCCGACAGATACCGACCGCTGGTCGCTATCCCGATAGCGGATGCCGGGAATCTCCAGACTGTGCAGGTAACGCGAAGCGATCTCGGCCGGGGTACAGCGATCAAGGTCGTACCCTATGTCAGCGATTTCCGCAATTCGGCGGTGCGCGGGGTGCTTTTGGGAAATTGAGTTGTCTCTGATTCCTTCTTGCAACTCTTGATACAGTTCGTACCCCGAGCGACCATCCGTGTCCCATCCAGCAGCCTGTAACTGGTCACGAACATACGAAGATTGATCTCGCAGCGGGGTGTTCCAGTCCAGGTACTGATTGTCCGCCGGCGCCAGGGCCACTTCATAGACCCGGCCGTTTTGCAAGTGGACAGGCTGATCTTTCCAGTCTTCCAAACGCGTCAACACGCCGTCATAAAAGGCTGTGGATTCCGCGGCGCGCTTACTCAACGCCTGCGCGTTACGGCCCAGGCGAACAGATCGGTTACGGTCATTCTGAAATCGCGTTTTCGCATCCTCATAGCCGTAAAATTCCAGGTTCACCGCAGCCAGGTAATCCACATGCCGCTGATTTTTCTCCCGTATATCCTGCGCGGTGGCCTTGGGGATCAAACGACCTCCCACCCACACGCCCGATGGATTCTCCCCCAGGTTTCGGTAGTGTTTTGCCACTTGGGCGCTGCTGGAAAACGACAATCCCCAGACTTTGGATTGCTGTTGACGGGTCCCAACGTGATCCGTTGAAAACCGTTTAATTTCCCTGTCTGATCCGTGATATGCAGTAGTTGGCTGGGTCATGGCGGTGCTCCTGTTGCCGATCGCTTGGATACACCGATTTAAATCCGAATAATGCCTTATATCCACAAACGGAGATCAAATCCCGGAGTGTGCCGCATAGGTGTAGCATTGGCGCTTGATCGGTAAAGATTAGATGTTGCGTTGACCGATTGAAATCACCGTATTTTTTCGACCTTCCTATCTAAAGCCGATTGTACGATCAAATACCACTCTACGGATTATACTCGAATTGCCTTCGGGCCGCCCACTGGGCTATCGCCCAATACCGATCCGCGACGGAGCAGACTTTTAGGTTGAAGGAGTGGTCATCAGCAAACCCGAAAATTGTCCGACGGGTGACTTCGGTCAACCTGGAGAGAACAATTGGGGAACTTAACGGCAGGTCATGTTTGGCAATTGAGGAGGTGCCACCAGCAAAAATCTGTATGGTGGCACCGGGCTCGTCGTGCGGTTGAAGCAGAACGCCGGTGACAAACCCTCGGTGAGTGTGCTGTTCGACACCCTACACCAATTCGACGAGCTGCTGCCCGACGACCTGGAGGCGGTCGATTAATAAGTTCGAATCAATCGAGCTGGACACAACTCTTTGCGCCATTATGCGGCGCGATAGCCAACTGCCCTTTAACGCGGATTGGGGAGATGCACTGACTTGCTGCATCGATTACCGAGACAAGGCGTTTCCTCCAAAATTGCCGTTTGCGCTCTGTCATATACATTGAGCAAAACGACTCGGAGAAGAATTATGGAACTGATCATCAACCTCATCAACTACTATAGCCACGACCCCATGCGCCTGCTGGGGCTAATAATTTGGATAGTGGCTTGGCATGGGTCGTATTTGTTGGCGA
>JBNKFQ010000264.1:0-8509 GCA_050289385.1 Porticoccaceae bacterium
TTGAATCTGCGCGATACTCGCCCGAGTATGCCTAAAGCCTTGCATGGCAATCAGCTGGCAGTTGGCCACTCTGCGACCCAGCGCGATGGCGAACGTCGTGTCTTGCCGTATTTTAATGCCCAGGATGTCGGGCCAGCCGCAGGGTTCAGCTCATCTGCCAATGATCTGGCCAGATTTGCCGCCTGGCAGTTCCGTCTGTTGGGTAATGGCGGCCAGGAGGTTTTGCAAGCCAACACCTTGCGCAAAATGCAGCGCGCCCACTGGCTTGACGACGACTGGTCCAACGCCTGGGGTATCGCCTTCAGTTTGTGGCAGGACGACAAGGAAAAATTTGTCGGTCACGGCGGTCATTGTCCAGGTTACACCACGCAATTGTTGATGCAACCGAAAGATCAGATTGCGACGGTGGTCATGTCCAACGCCTCCATGGTGCCGGTCAAGGACTACGCGCAGCAGGCTTATAAAATCATGGCACCAGCCATCAAGGCGGCGACCAGTGACGCCGAGCCGAAAGAACTGGATAAGGAATTCAGACAATATCTGGGTTTGTACAATATGAAACCGTGGGGCACCGATTACGCCATTATCTCCTGGGAAGGAGAACTCGCGGTGGTCAACTTACCCAGTGATAATCCTGTAGATGGGTTGACAAAACTTCATCATGTCGAGGGCTCCACCTTCCGCCAGTTGAGAAAGGATGGCGAGCTTGGTGACTACATGGAATTCGTAAAAAACGACGTCGGAGAAGTGAGTCATATCCTGTGGAATGAGAGCTACCGTCTGATAAAAGTAAAATAATTGATCTTTCTGGAGGAAGTATGTCCATTTCAAAAATGTTTATCAGATTCGACGCAAGGGTATTTCTGCGGTCGGCTGCTGCGATTATGGCGACGTTACTTTGTTCGACGACTGTCGGAGCGGTAGAGCCGGGCAGTGAGTTGATACTGAAACCTGAACGCCAGATTTCCTTTACCACTGACGAGGGCACCTGGATGTCTCTGGATGTATCGCCGTCGTCAGAAACTCTGGTATTCGATCTGCTTGGTGATCTTTATACCGTTTCATCACAGGGTGGCAATGCCAGTGTTATTTCTTCAGGTATGGCTTTTGACAGTCAGCCGGTGTTTTCGCCCGATGGATCTAAAATTGCTTTTATCAGCGATCGCAGTGGCAGTGAGAATGTATGGGTTGCCAACGTCGATGGCAGCAACCCTCAACAGGTAAGTTTTAACAAGTTCGGCCGCATGACCTCACCTGCATGGTCGGCAGACGGGTCCTGGATTTATGTGTCAAAAGCCACTCTGCCTTTGTCTACACCGGTTTTGTGGATGTACCACATTGATGGCGGTAACGGTATCGTATTAAACGGTGCAAAATCTGGCTCGGTAAATGAACTGGGCGCCTATGCGACAGCAGACGGTAAATATCTCTATTATTCCCGGCGCGCCGGCGCGCTGTGGGGCAAAAATTTTTCGCTCTGGAACATCAGTCGTCGCGATCTCGATACTGGCAGGCAGGAACAAGTATTGAGTATTGCCGGCAGCTCAATGCGACCGGTGGTTTCACCTGATGGGCGTTATCTGGCCTATACCCGGCGCCTGGAAAACAGCACGGAGTTGCGCATTCGTGATTTGCTAACGGCGCAGGACCGACGCCTGGTGCATCCTGTAACCCGTGATATGCAAGAGGCGGTGGGAACTCGTGACATGTATCCGGGGTACGATTTTACCCCGGACGGCAGTGAAATTGTGATCAGCTACGGTGGCAAGATCAAGCGAGTGAATGTAAACAGCGGTGCAGTGAAGGATATTCCTTTTCTCGCCCAGGTGAATCTGGACGTGGCACCCAGTCTGAAGTTGGCCCAGACAAATCCTGTCGGGCCATTACAGGCGCGCGTCATCCAGACGCCACGCCTGTCCCCAGATGGCGAGCGATTGACTTTTTCCGCCTTCGGTAAAATTTATGTGATGCCAGCTTCCGGTGGCTCGCCCAGACGCTTGACCGATACCGCCATTAGCACCGATGGGATAACAGAAAATTATCCTTCGTGGTCACCGGACGGACGCTGGATTACTTACGTCACATGGGGTGCTGGCAACAATACCGACGGTGGGCATATCTGGAAGGTCAGAGCCAATGGTGGTCGACCTGCGCAATTGACAGAAATACCAGCATTTTACCGCAGGCCGATATTTACTCCGGATGGCAAGTCTGTTGTTGCGGTGCGCGGTAGCACCTATGACCGCACTCAGATTTACAAGGAAGACCGCAATCACGCAGATATGCAGCATTTGGTGCAGGTGTCCAGCAAAGGAGGGAAACTGGATGTACTGACCAGCATTGCCAACCATGATACAGGTGTAATATCGAATGCTTTGATTACGGATTTTGTCGGCCAGCCTCATATTGGCACCGATGGTCAACATGTTTATATTTATTCGGCCGAGGGCATGTTGAAAGTGCCACTCAACGGGGGTGATGGACAAAAGATCATTCAGGTAACTGTGCCGGACTTCTATGCCGAAAATAAACAGGCACCCGTCGAGGAGGCAGTTTTCAGTCCGGATGGTAATTGGCTGTTGGCACTCAGTGACGCCAGGCTCTATCTGGTGGCTGTACCGCACACCGGTAACAAAGACCTGGAAATTAATCTGTCGAATCCGGCCGTACCAGTGAAACAACTGACCGATATTGGTGCGGACTATTTTGCCTGGGCCGATAACGGCAAGACAATTACCTGGTCTGTTGGTTCGACTTTTTACCAATTGGCGCTCGACAGCGTGAATTTTAGTGATTCGCGGGGTGATAATGCCGGATTTGCAGAAAATTTGGCCCAACGCATGGATATTCAAGTCAGTCTTGATCGCGATACCCCTTCCGGTACAGTGGTATTGCGCGGTGCAACGGCGATTACCATGAAAGGTGATGAGATTATTCAGAACGCCGATATCGTGGTGAAAGGCAATCGCATTATTGCTATTGGTGCGCGCGGTCAGGTACCTGTTCCAGCTGATGCGGAAATTCGCGATTTTTCCGGTCGCTACATAACGCCTGGATTTGTAGACACTCATGCCCACTGGATGCCCATTCCTCATGAAGTACTCGATTACAACCCCTGGACCTATCCTGTAAATCTGGCTTACGGTGTGACTGCGGGGCTTGATGTGCAAGGTATGACCCACGACCAGTTTTATTATCAGGACCTGATAGATGCGGGCGTGTTTCCAGGGCCGCGGGCGTATACGGTTGGTCGAGGGGTATTTCGTTCCAATAACTTTACTTCACGCAAGCATGCTCTTGGGGTACTGACCCGCTATAAAAAGCACTATCGTACCAACAATATCAAGGCGTATCTGAGCGGTAACCGTTTGCAGCGTCAATATGTGGTAAGCGCTGCACGTGAACTTGGATTAATGCCCACCACCGAGGGTGGCGCCAACACCAAGATGGATTTGACCCACGCAATTGACGGTTTTGCCGGTAATGAGCACACCGTTCCAGTTACACCGCTCTACAAGGATATTATTCAGTTGTACGCACAAACCGGCATCGGTTACACACCAACCCTGCAAGTCAGCTACGGCGGGCCTTCGGGTATCGAGGCGTTTTATGCTCACCAGAGCCCTCTGGACGACGCCAAGTTGAATCGCTTTACCCCGCGGCAATTTATTGCCGATCGCGCTCTGCGTCGTTCCAGTGGTATTCACTCGAACGAACACATTTACCCACGGGTTGCCAAATCGGCTACCGATATATTTCGCGCTGGCGGCAAAATCGGAATTGGCAGCCACGGTGAGCTACAAGGTTTGGGCTACCATTGGGAAATGCAGGCCATGACTGAAGGTGGCGCTACACCCCACGAAGTGCTGCAGATGGCGACCATCAGTTCTGCCGAAGTTATCGGCCAGCACAAGGAACTGGGTAGTCTGGAGCCGGGCAAGTTTGCCGATTCGGTGGTATTTGAAAAAAATCCGCTGGAAAACATTCGCAATACAGTCAGCATCGATTATGTGATGAAGAACGGTCGGCTGTATAACGGTGACGACTTGAAAGAAGTTTGGCCTGCCAGGTAAACGGGATGTTTTTTACACAGAAAAGGCTGGGATCATAGCTCTGGCCTTTTTCTATCCAGTAAATATCAATTTTGAGGTGAACAGCATAGCCCCAGGTTGAGGTATTGCGGACAAGTCTGCATTGCAGTTACACCACAAAACGGCGAGAATGGCTGTATTCATATACAGCCATTCTTGCGGCCTGATGCAAAAAATCATCCACATTGATTGCGACAGTTTCTACGCCTCTGTGGAGATGCGTGACGACCCCCTGTTAAGGGATCTGCCCATTGCCGTGGGTGGCGCATCGGATCGGCGCGGCGTGGTAGCCACTTGCAACTATGTGGCGCGGGAATACGGTGTGCGCTCTGCCATGCCCACCGCTCATGCACGACGCCTGTGTCCGGGGCTGGTGACTATTCCTCCGAATATGGAAAAGTATCGGCAGGCAGCTCAACAGATTCGCCGAATTTTTTTTGAATACACGGAACTGGTGGAACCCTTGTCACTGGACGAGGCGTTTCTGGATGTGTCGAATTGCGAACAATGCAAGGGCAGTGCAACCCTGATCGCCAGGGAAATCCGCTCCAGGATTCAACAACAGGTGGGCGTAACCGCCTCGGCCGGCATTGCACCCAACAAGTTTCTTGCCAAGATCGCCAGCGACTGGCGCAAACCCAATGGCCAGTTTGTGATTACACCCGACCAGGTGCAGGACTTTGTGCGCGAACTGCCGGTCAAGAAAATCTTTGGTGTTGGCAAAGTCACAGCGGCCAGGTTGGAGCGTCTGGGCATAGCGACTTGCGCAGACCTGCAACTACTAGACTTGGTCGTACTGGTGGAAAAATTTGGTGTATTTGGCCAGCATCTCTTTGCACTAAGTCGCGGCGAGGATACACGCCCGGTAAAGCCACACCGTCGCCGCAAATCCCTGAGTGTGGAAAATACCTACGCTACCGATTTGCCTGATCTGGACAGTTGTCTCGCCAAACTGCCACAGCTGCTGGTGGAAATGAAAGGCCGCCTTCGACGGGTGGATGACAGCTATCTGGTTACCAAGCAGTTTGTCAAAATCAAGTTCAGCGACTTCAGTACAACAACCATAGAGCGCAGCAGTGAAAAATCCCTGTCTCTGGACAGTTATCGTGAGCTTTGCAAAGAGGCTTTCTCTCGTGGCAAGCAGCCTGTACGTCTGCTGGGGCTGGGTGTGCGTTTTATCGACCTGAATACCGATCAGCAGGGTGTGCAGCTGGATTTGTTCAAGTAGTTGGAAGCCAGGAAGGTGGTCGCACGTCGCACGTCTGTAGTCGCACGCTAAAGATTCGTGCCATCGCTTTGCTCGGCTGCAGGAGGCAAGGACTGATTCTGACGCGCGTAAGCTCTTCTGTTTTGTTGTTGGCGTGCGACTACAGACGTGCGACCACTTGCAAACTGATATCTCATCTGACCGTAACTGGCTTGCAGCTTATAGCCTGCAGCTATTTCTGAATTTCGTGCTACTTTTAATAAGGGGCCTATCCAGATGCCTGGAGTGAAGGTAGAGCATGATATTGGCTGTCATTCTGATTCTGGTAGTGTTGGCTTCGGTACTGTTTCATCTGTTCAGTCCGTGGCAAGCGACGCCCATTGCATCAAACTGGGGAACTATAGACGATACGCTGACCATAACGGTGGCAATAACCGGTATCTTCTTTGTCGCGATTACATTGTTTATGGCTTATGCCATCATACGATATCGGCACCGCAAGGGAAGCCGAGCCCACTACGAACCCGAAAATAAAAAGCTCGAGTGGATACTGATTGCAGTAACTACTATTGGTATCTGTGGCGTGTTGGCTCCCGGCCTCTTTGTGTACGGGGCGTTTGTCAAGGTACCGGCCAACGCTCTGCCACTGGAGGCTGTTGGCCAACAATGGCGGTGGTCATTTCGTTTTCCCGGTGAAGATGGTGTTCTGGGCAAGGTAGATACCAGCCTGATCAGTGGCAAAAACCCTTTTGGTATGGACCCGAATGATCCCAACGGCCAGGACGATCGGCTCGTTTCCAGCAACCAGGTGCATATTCCAATTGGGCAGCCTATCAAGGTGTTGTTGCGATCAAAGGATGTGTTACACGATTTCTACGTGCCTGATTTTCGAGTGAAAATGGACGCGGTACCGGGCCTGGTTTCCCATATGTGGTTTACACCCACGCGTACAGGAGAGTTTGAAATTTTGTGTTCGGAATTGTGCGGCGTTGGGCATTACAACATGCGGGGCCGTGTAATTGTTGATGATGGCGATGTCTGGCGGAAATGGCTTCAGGAACAACCTGTTTTTGCTCAAACCCTTAGCCTTGGCACCCTTTCTGGCCTGGAAGGACAGGGGCTGGACCTGGCGGCAAGCCAGGGCTGTTTTGCCTGCCACAGTGTTGACGGTGGCAAAAGTGTGGGGCCGGGCTGGAAAGGTTTATTTGGAAAAACCGAAATATTTACAGATGGCTCATCAATAGTCGTAGATGCTAAATACATAAGAGAATCTATTCTCAAACCGAACAGCCGTATTGTAAAAGATTACCCACCGGTAATGGTGCCTTACACTTTGAGCAGCGAACAATTGAGCGCTCTGGTGGCTTACATCAAATCCCTGAAAACGGATATAGATATTGCGCCCGCCGCAGAGGTGCCAGTACAAAAAGAGGCTCCAGTCAAAACAGGCGTGCCTGTCAAGAAAACCAAATCGCAAATTATGCCGAAGACTGAGGAAGAGCAGCCTCCCGAACCCGAAGCAGAACTTGATGATAGTGTGGCTGCGGGGATGCAGCAAGAAGGGCTGAGTGAAGTTGGCAAACGCCTTGCACAGACAAAAGGGTGCTTGGCCTGCCACAGCATTACTCGGCATTTAAAGGCAAGCCCGCCGGTGGCAATCCGTGGCGTGCAACAAGCCTTGAATGGCTAACCCCGCAAACACCACCGGTACACGGCAACTGGGGGCCGAAATTGCCGGTTGTCCATCGCTGGTCATACGATTACAGCGTGCCCGGAGTCAAGCAAGATTTTGTTCCGCAAACCGTCTCTGACACCGAGATTGAAGAGTGGAAACGCGCTGACACAGAAGAGGTCAAAAAATGAGTGTTGCCGGGCAGATGAGAATTGCAGACGCCTCGGGTTCCGGAGCAGACGGCGGTTTTGATCCATCGAATATTTCTGGCAAGGGAGCGGCTCACAATGCAAGGGCAGGCCTGTTTGTATTGCTGGCGGTAATTACCTCTGTCTTCTTTTTAACGATCCTGGCATTTTTGATCCGTTCCCAATTTACCGATTGGGAGCCCTTGTCTGCACCGTGGCAATTGTGGATTAACACCACCATGTTGTTTATGGCAAGTATCGCACTGCAATGGGCACGTGTGGCATCACGCAAGGGCCGAATGCGCACGGTTCGTGAAACCTTGCTGGTCGGTGGGGTATTGTCCTTCGGTTTTTTGGCAGGTCAATTGTGGGTGTGGTGGCAATTTACAGGCGCCGGTTATTTTGCGTCGTCCAATCCCGCCAATGCCTTTTTTTATCTGTTAACCGGCTTACACGGCTTGCATTTACTTGGTGGTTTGGTGGCGTGGGCGCGCGTGATGTTCAGACCGTTACAAAAGTCCGGTACTGCCATTGCGCTTTGCGCCATGTATTGGCATTACCTGTTGGCGCTATGGCTGGTGTTATTTGCATTGCTGACAGCGTCACCGGAATCCTTTGCCGCGTTTGCAGCGCTGTGCGGGTTTGAGTCTATATAGGAGATGGTTATGGACGCTATCCAAAGCCAATCCACCTGGTCCGGCCTGGTTAAAGACTGGTCGTCTGACAAAGAGCCTTCAAAGGGGTTCCCCGGGGCAAGGTGATGATGTGGATTTTCCTGCTCAGTGACACCTTTATCTTCAGTTGTTTTTTGAAAGGTTACATGACAGTCAGGGCGAGCACTACAGTTCCCTGGCCGATTCCAAGCGAAGTATTTGCCCTGACAATTGCTGGGCAGTCAATACCGTTAATTCTAATCGCGATCATGACGTTTGTGTTGATCAGCAGCAGCGGCACCATGGCGATGGCAGTGAACTACGGGTATCGCCGCGATCGCAAGAAGACAGCCGTATTAATGTTACTGACGGCTTTGCTGGGTGCCACTTTTGTCAGTATGCAGGCTTTTGAATGGACCAAATTAATTCATGAAGGTGTACGCCCGTGGGGTAATCCGTTGGGCGCAGCCCAGTTTGGCTCAACCTTTTTTATGATCACCGGCTTTCATGGTTTACACGTGTCGGCGGGTGAAATTTACCTCACGATTGTAGCGCTATGACGTGGTCCAGCTTTTCTGTACACCCCAGTTAAGCAGCTTTTCTCATCGGCATCATCTCAGTTTCATACCGGGCCGGACTCTTGTACCCCAAGTATGAGTGAAGCCGATCCGTGTTGTACCACATCGATATGTAGTGCA
>JBNKFQ010000265.1:0-14155 GCA_050289385.1 Porticoccaceae bacterium
GCAAAACAGGTGTTACCTACGCCGCCCTGACGCCAAATATAAAAGGATTTGAACGGGCGCTTGCGGTTAAAGCCGATGAAGTTGCCATCTTTGCCGCTGCCTCGGAAAGCTTCAGCCAGAAGAACATTAACTGCTCTATCGCAGAAAGTCTGGAGCGGTTTCAGCCAGTAATGGAAGCCGCTCAAAAACACAAAGTGCCGGTGCGTGGTTATCTATCGTGTGTGGCGGGTTGCCCTTATGACGGCAATATTCCAGCAGAAAAGGTTCGGGAAGTGGCAACGCAACTCTACAACATGGGCTGCTACGAAGTGTCACTGGGAGACACCATTGGTGTTGGCACTCCCACAGTTATCCAGCAAGTTATCGACGCATGTGCTCGCGATATACCTGGCGAAAAACTGGCAGTACACATGCACGACACCTACGGCCAGGCACTGGCCAATATTTATGCGGCGCTGGAAATGGGTATTGCAACAGTCGACAGTTCAGTTGCCGGCCTGGGTGGTTGTCCGTACGCCAAAGGAGCTTCTGGAAATGTCGCGACAGAAGATGTGGTATATCTGTTGAAGGGGCTCAATATCGAACACGGCGTTGACCTGCAAAAGTTGATTGCAGCAGGTAATTTTATCGTTGAAAAACTGGGGCGTGCCAGCGGTTCAAAAGTCGCCCGGGCGATGAGTAGCTGAGGTTTACCTCTCTTTTAATACTCCTCTTTTAATAATCACACAGACTACTTTCGCACTTTCGCAGCGAAACTAGAACAACTCATGGCTTGATGATATATTCAATTGCACAGCGTTTTTCGAGAAAACAGTTATGTCTACTCGACGCGAATTTCTTCGGCAGACCTCAGCCGCAAGTATTATGGCAGCGACCTCTCAACTGTCTTATAGCAACAATAACACCCCGGTAAAGCGCACTGCCCGCACTCCGGGAATAGTCCAGACAATACAGGGGCCGCTGGACGCATCCAAACTTGGTTTTACCCTTCCCCATGAACACATTTTGGCGAGTTCGGCCGGCTTTTGGCGAACGTGGCCAGAGTACTTCGGCGGCAAAACGGAATTTGTTAATAAAGTTGTCGATAAACTGAAGGCTGCACGAGAGGCAGGTGTCGATACTATCGTTGACGTCACACCAGCTGATGTAGGGCGTGACATCCGCCTTATCGAAGAAGTGTCGCGAAAATCCGGAATGCAAATCATTGCCTGCACCGGTCACTGGCTTTACCCCTCTATGTTCATGGCAGCAAGAACTGTGGAGGAACTCACCGAATTTTTCATTCTGGAGATTGATCGGGGTATAGAGGGTACAGGAATAAAACCGGGAGTTATCAAGGTAGCCGCCGACCAGGAGGGGATCACCCCGTTTATCGACAAGGCGTTAAGAGCCGCCGCGCGGGCAAGTAAAGCGACAGGAGTTCCCGTTACAACACACACCAACACTGCAGTACGCACAGGCGGGAAACAAGCTGACATTTTTGAAGAAGAAAGTTTGAATCCGCACATGGTATGTCTGGGTCACTGCGACGACACAGACGATCTGTTGTATCTCACTGGGCTCGCAGAGCGGGGTTATACCCTTGGCATGGACCACATAACCTGGGGTACGAGTGCTGCAAAAGCGGCAAACGCAGACACACTATCCTGGCAACAGCGGGCACAGAGTATCAAGAAATTGATCGACGCCGGGTTTGGCGACAAGATATTTTTGTCTAATGACTGGTATTTCGACTTATCAATGGCCGGCACCGGATTTATGGCGGCCAAGGATAATACCAATCCCGACGGAATTCTGTTCAACAACCGAAAAACAATTCCATTTTTGAAGAAGATCGGTGTTACCGATCAGAAAATCGATACAATTACAGTGGAGAATCCAAAGCGTTTTTTTGGCGGAACCCCGACATAAGTCCGTTGACCCACCGTTACCAGAAAGCCAACTAAATTTGACAATTCTGAACCTTTTCGACGCCCGGATGTGGAATAATTGACAGCGATCCTAATACAGCGTTACTGCATACAGATGAAAAACTGGAAAATATCACCCGCAAACCCGTCTGTCGCAAAATACGTCGATTGCTATTGGTTATTGGAAAAATCTCAAAATGATATCGGCCCCGATTCCCCGAAGCTGAACCCCGACCCGGCAGCTCATTTGATTATTTCCAGGCCACAACAGCCCTACCAATATCAGCACACATCCTTGTCTGCAACCGGACAAGGTAGCCACCTGATATTCCCTCACTGCAGAACGATCATAATGGATCACGCCAATCCGTTTTTGATTATGGGCATCAAATTTCGTGTTGGTGCTTTATATGCTTTAAAAATACCCGGTGAGAAGCCTTTGCTGGATCAGGTACAAAGTGTTGGTATGAAAAAATTGTTTCAACTATCGACATTTAGTGCAAACCAGATCCTTGACCAGACAACTAACAAACCGGAATTATGCCGCGATATTCTGGATAAGCTACTGGCACCCTGCCTGTCGACCGGTTGCGAAGACAGCCACAGCAAATTGGTCCAAAAAATACTCACCATTTTTCCAGAAACCCCCATCGCCAGCATGGGCGCAAAACTTGGCTACTCCCAGCGAACCATTGAGCGCAGTTTTTTACGTGTTACTGGCATCACATTAAAGCAGTATCATTCCATGGAAAGGCTCGAAGCCATGCTGAACCATTTGCATAAACTGGATAAGGAAAGCATTCACTGGGCAGATCTCGCTTTTCAATTTGGATTTAGTGACCAACCGCATTTGATACGCTATTTAAAAAGCCATATCGGCAGCACACCCGGCGAATATATCAAGCAACGTGATCTGGCTATTGATGCCTACGGGGATTTTGAATAACACTGGAGCCCTGTCTAATTTGTCGTTTTTCTTCAATCCTGCCCTATCCCTGAAATACTAGTATTGCATTTCCGGCTTCGTGCACAGACACGAACATCATCAATCAATAGCAGGCAGACAATGAATACTGACATAAGGCCCTATCGGGACAGTGACTTGACAGAATTATTATCAGTATGGAAGAGCGCTTCTCACCTCGCGCACCCGTTTTTATCAAAATCGTTTATTGAAAAAGAAAAACACAATATACCCAACGTTTATTTACCTCATGCAGATACCTGGGTGTTGACAGAATGCGGACGCGTTGTCGGCTTCATAGCACTCATAGGCAACGAGGTCGGCGCACTTTTTGTAGCACCCGATTATCATAAAAAGGGTTTTGGCAAAAAACTGATGAACAAAGCGCGAGAATTGCATGACAGGCTGGAAGTTGAAGTATTTAAGGAAAATCACATCGGCCGCAACTTTTATGAAAGTTATGGTTTTAAGTTACTTTGTGAAAAAGTTCATGAAGATACCAACCAACCAGTATTAAGACTGTATTACGATACCTGAGCCGATCAAGACAAAGAACTCATACAACTACCTGGACAGGAATAACTGAAGCTTCGATATCTGCATCCTTGCCAAATCTTTGATGCTACTTTAACATGAACAGGACCAAACTCACTCGGGCTTCAAATGAATAATAAGGGGACACTGATTTTTTTTGTGGGAAAATGGGCGCTGGCAAATCCACCATGGCCCGCGACCTGGCTGATGCGCCCGAAACAGTGCTGATTTCAGAGGACGAATGGCTTTCGGCCATTTTCCCCGAGGAAATCAACAGCTTTGACGACTACCTGAAATATTCATCACGCCTGAAGCCACTATTAAACAGTCATGTAAATAACCTGTTAAATTCCGGTGTTTCTGTAGTTATGGACTTTCCCGCAAACACAAAGACCCAAAGACAATGGTTTAAAGACATTGTTTCTGACAATAATATTCCTTACAAACTCATGCACCTTGATGTGGATGACCAGTTGTGCCTGGAACAGATTGAAAAGCGCAGAAAATCCCACCCTGAACGCGCCAGGTTCGATACTGAAGAAATATTTTATCAAGTTACCGAACACTTTCAGCCCCCTTTGATGGAAGAGGGGTTTAATATTGAAGTGGTAACTGGTGCAACTATTTCATCAGATTAAATTGACATTTAAACAGTAGCCAACTAGCTTAAAAAAGGACGCCCACCCCACCATGACAAGGAGATGTCATATGACCCCCAAATTCCATCCACACACTCTGCATTCAGCGCCAATTACTCGCCCGGCATCCATGTCAATCCTCGACAAGCTTGACACCCGGTGCTGGCGGCAAATTATTTTCTGCATTTACTAATGCTGCCACGCTGTTTCCAAAAGAAAATTTTACCGAATTGTTTATACCACAGGGAGAAACAACAATGTCCAGAACAGTCACATTGGCAAACCGCCACGGCGGCGGAACTTATCAAACCCACCTGCGCAGCGAAAGAATGCCCGGCCTGGTACCCGTAAAATGGGAATTAATAAAGGAGAACAAACCGACCCTGGTAACAAACAAGGATTGGGACCCCAACACCAACACACACACCGTAGATACCGTCATCATCACCTGGACCAGCGCCGAATGGGCGGCGTTTGACCACGTTTTTTGCAACAGCGACAGTAACATGCCGCACGATTTTGACGAAGACGAGTCGTGGCGCGATGGCTGGAAATATTATTCTACGGGCTGGGACAAGATCGCACCGGAACTGACCGGTCGCTCACCGTCTACTTACCACAAGGCGTGGGGCGCCTGCCGAATTGTCAACATTCCCCAAACCGGGCAAAACATACTGCTATTCAAATCGGATATGCACATCAGCACCGATGGCCCAAAGATGCCACTGCTCAATATGGTGGAACAGATTATCAACGACTTTCGCCCAAAACTCATTCTGACCATCGGCACTGCAGGCGGGGCAAGACCCGTCGATGCACTGGGCAGCGTCAATATCACCAACCGCGCCCACTTTGACCTGACCAGTGAATTTGACGATATCGACAAGAACTTTAACAACGAGACCTTCGCCAGCGGTTGGCCGCCGTCCAGCACCGTGATCGACAAACTGGGTCCGCTGATGATGACCACACCGGTTGCCGATGCCGAACTGAAATATCTGGTGGAAAAAAACAGCAAAGAGCTTATCAATCCACAGACCGACAAAAGCTATACGCTGGCTGAACTGAAAAACAGTTTGATTACTCCAGGCGAGATCGACCCCAAAATCAATCTGCTCACCAACATGCCGGTGCTCACCACCAACGGCTACCAGGTGGCCAACACGGGCGGCAACTACAAAGAGTACGCAGCAATGGAAATGGACGATGCCGGCATCGTTATGGTCGCGAATCAAAACCGGGTGGACGCCGGCATCGTGCGCAATATTTCCGATCCAGCTCAAAACCCCGATATCGCCGAGCGGGTGCAGGGCAGCTGGGGAGGAATCATCTACTCCGAATATGGTCTGTATACCAGCTTTAACGGCGCCCTCGCCGCCTGGGCGCTAATGGCGGTGTAAGCAGGCTGGCTCTGGCAAGGGTCGTTGCACAATGCGATCAGCGGCTCTTGCCCCACAACTCAACCAGCACCTTTAGCATTTCACTGGCAACCGCCGATATTGAATGGCGGCGGCGGGTAAACACTCCTACGTTGCGAGACACTGTCGGTTCTACCAGGGGCCGGCACACTGCCCCCACCTCTTCCATCTGTTCACGACACAAGGAAGGCACCGCACTCACCCCCAGCCCCTCTGCCACCATACGCCCTATTGTCACCAACTGACCGGCCTCACAGCGCACTTCATAATCCGGTGCCTGCACCTGCAACACACGATCGGTCCAGCCCCGTGTGGCCGAGCCCCGATTCATGGCAATGTAAGGGTGCTGCGCCAACTGCTGCCAGCTTGTTCGCCGACGTTTTGTCAGTACGTGGTCGGGAGGAATAACCGCCATAAAGCGGTCGCTGAACAGAGGCTGAAAATCCAGCCCCGGCGGCTCGTCCGGCTCAAAGGTAATGCCCAGGTCCGCACGTCCGCTACTGACTGCATCCAGCACCTTTTCCATAACGATATCGAGCACTTCGATATTGATGCCTGCATAGCGTTGTCGAAAAACCGACAAGGCCTCTGGTAATCGTGTGGCAGCCATTGATGGCATCGCGGCAATGCAGAGCTTGCCGCGTTGCAATGTGAACAGATCGTGCAAATCGGCAAACGCAGTCTCCCAATCCCGCAGCAATCGTTCGGCGGTCGGCAAAAAAGCCTGGCCTTCTGGCGTTAAAATCAATTTTCGGCTGGTGCGGTTAAACAGGCTTCCGGATATTGACTCTTCCATATTTTTGATAGCGGTGGAAAGAGCCGGCTGTGACAAATGCAGGGTTTCAGCCGCCTCTGCCACACTACCCGTACTGGCTACAGTAACAAACGCTTTTAACTGCTTGAATGATACATTCATTTTATTTATGAAAACGTCAATATATTAAATTTGATAAATATACTCTACTGGGCCATGCTTGCAAACTGTTACAACTGCATTCTGCTACCCACTCGAAAAATCCGGTCAGAACGCAAAGCAAACAACTCTTAACAGGGGGCATCTCAAATGTCGGGTTTCGACAAAGTAGTTACCAGCTACGAAGAAGCAATGGCTGGTCTCGAAGACAATATGACTGTTATCGCCGGTGGTTTTGGCCTGTGCGGTATTCCCGAAGGTTTAATCGCACAGATCAAAAAATTGGGCAGCAAAGGGCTAACGGTGGTTTCCAACAATGCTGGTGTCGATGGTTTTGGCCTGGGTATTTTGCTGGAAGATCGCCAGATCAAAAAAATGATTGCCTCCTACGTCGGAGAAAATGCTCTGTTTGAACAGCAATTGTTGTCTGGTGAGCTGGAAGTAGAATTGACCCCCCAGGGCACCCTGGCCGAAAAAATGCGCGCTGGTGGTGCCGGTATTCCCGCTTTCTACACGGCCACCGGTTACGGTACGCCGGTAAGTGAAGGCAAGGAGGTGCGCGAATTCAACGGTCGTCACTACATTCTCGAAGAAGGTATTACCGGCGATTTTGCCATTGTCAAAGGCTGGAAGGCCGATCGCTATGGCAATGTTATCTATCGCCATACCGCGCAGAATTTCAATCCCATGGCGGCGACGGCAGGCAAAATTACCGTGGTAGAGGTCGAGGAGATTGTCGAACCGGGTGAACTGGAGCCGAGTCAGATTCATACACCCGGCATCTACGTAGACCGCCTGATTCAGGGTACTTTCGAAAAACGTATCGAACAACGCACCGTTCGTCAGGTATAAGGAGGCGATAGCATGGCACTTTCTCGCGAACAACTGGCAATGCGCGTGGCACGCGAACTGCACGACGGCTACTACGTCAACCTTGGCATCGGTATTCCCACCCTGGCGGCCAACTACTTGCCAGAGGGGGTAGAGGTGATGCTGCAGTCGGAAAACGGCTTGCTTGGCATGGGGCCCTTCCCCACAGAAGAACAGGTGGACGCCGATATGATCAACGCCGGCAAACAGACCGTTACCGCCATCACGGGCGCGTCTATTTTTTCCTCTGCCGAATCTTTTGCCATGATTCGCGGCGGCCACGTCGATCTCACTGTACTCGGCGCTTTTGAGGTAGATGTGGAAGGCAATATCGCCTCCTGGATGATTCCCGGCAAACTCATCAAAGGTATGGGCGGCGCGATGGATCTGGTAGCTGGGGCCGAAAACATTATTGTTACCATGACCCACGCCGACAAACACGGCAACTCCAAACTGCTACCCAAGTGCAAGTTGCCGCTGACTGGCGCTGGCTGCATCAATCGGGTGATCACCGATCTCGCCTGCGTAGAGATCGCCGAGGGCAAATTCTGGCTCAAGGAACGTGCACCGGGAGTCTCGGTGGACGAGATTGTGGAAAAAACTGCTGGCGAAATCGTAGTACCAGAGACAGTACCGGAAATGGAATTCTGATCGTCATATATCGCACCACCCTGTCAGGGCCTGTTAACACTAATTTGATTGTCACAACAGTGACAATCAAATTAGTGTTAACAGGCCCTGGCGAAAAAAAGTTAGTGAAAAAAGGTGCCCTGTTTTTTCACTAGCAGGGCGTCATAATACCCTCACCACTTTCCCCGACAGTTTTTCATACACGTTTTATAATCTCTTGCATACCATTCAGTTATCCGCATAACAGATCGCTACCAGTAAAAATAAACTCCCGGGCGTGGCGACACACGTGTCACGGAGTCAGCCATTTGCGCAAAATGCCGTATGCCTTGAACGAATTCGGGCTTGCTAATATAGTCTGAAGTCCTTCCGCTCTACCGATAACAATTGTTAACCAACGAGAGCCGCCCATGACCAAACCATTTACACTCACCGCGTACACCGTATTGACAACCTTCCTGCGGGGCATCACTTATCTTCTGATCACCAGCCAGGTGACAATGGCAGATGATATAAACAACAGCAGCTGGGACGTTAATAACCCGCCAGGTCAGGCATACGACGCCAACATTGATGTTCGCGAAGGCACCTGGATGAATGTAGATGTCAGCCCGGATGGAAAAACTCTGGTATTTGATCTGCTCGGTGATCTTTACTTGCTACCGATTGAGGGTGGCGAAGCGCGAGCTCTGACTACTTCCATAGCCTGGGAAATGCAACCACGTTTCAGCCCTGATGGTGAATGGCTGGCGTTTACCTCCGACGCCGCTGGCGGCGACAACATTTGGGTAATGAAACGTGACGGCAGCGCCGCCCGCCAAATTACTAACGAAGACTTCCGCCTGCTAAACAGCCCGGCATGGAGCCCCGACGGCAACTATATCGCCGCTCGCAAGCATTTTACCTCCAGCCGTTCCCTGGGCGCTGGCGAAATCTGGCTGTATCACGTGGCGGGCGGCAAAGGCCTGCAATTAAACGAGCGTCCCAACGAACAAAAGGATCTCGGCGAACCTGCATTCACCTCCGATGGCAGTAAAATCCTGTTCAGCCGTGACTCCACGCCAGGAAAAACCTTTGAATACAGTAAAGACAGCAACAACATCATTTATGAAATTTTCTCCATCGACCGCGCCAATGGCAACATCGAACCCCTGGTATCCGGCACGGGCGGTTCAGTGCGACCAACACCTTCACCCGATGGCAAAACCCTCGCTTTCGTGCGCCGCATTCGCAACCAGAGCAGTATTTTCCTCAAGGACCTGACCACTGGTGAGGAGTATCCGATCTACCAGAATCTAGACCGTGACATGCAGGAAACCTGGGCCATTCACGGCGTCTACCCGACAATTGCCTGGACTCCAGACAGTCGCGACCTGGTGTTTTGGGCAGGAGGGAAAATTCTCCGCCTCAATACCCGGACCGGAAAGGTCAGTGGTATCCCCTTCCATGTTAAAACCGAAAAATCCATGCGCCGCGCTGTGAAATTTCCGGTCGATCCGGCACCGAAAACTTTTACCACTCGAATGTTGCGCTGGGTTCAGGTGCGGCCTGATGGGCGTCAAGTTGTGTTTCAGGCTCTGGGTCACCTTTACGTCCGCAACTTGCCAAATGGCAAGGCCAAACGTCTCACCAGAGATTCCGAGTTTGAGTTCTACCCTGCTTATTCTGCTGACGGCAAGCGAGTAGTGTTTGTAAGCTGGGACGATCAGGACCAGGGAGAAGTGCGCACAGTCAGTTCCCGCGGCGGTCGCAGCCGTACCATTACCCGACAGCCCGGGGAATATCTGGCACCGCGCTTTTCTCCCGACGGCCAACAGGTCGTGTTCCAAAAAGTGAGTGGCGGTTACCTGACTTCGCCGCGATACGGCATGCAACCGGGTGTTTACCGGGTCGACTCTGAAGGCAGCCAGGCCTCTCTGGTTACCAGGGACGGCAGCGCACCTTTCTTTGCTGCCGACAGCCAGCGCATTTACGTGACCCGCAGTCGTGGATCGGAAGAGAGCGCAAAGCGGGTGCTGGTGAGTGTCAATCTGCAAGGCAATGATGCGAGAGAGCATGCGATAACCGAGTTTGGTCAGGAGTTTTCCCTTAGCCCCGACGAGCGTACCCTGGCCTTCAGCGAGCGCTACCAGGTTTACGTAACCCCTTTCACCCATGCTGCCAGGGCGATCGAACTGGGCCCCAAAAGTGACAATCTGCCAATCAAGAGAGTGTCTACCAACGGCGGCGAATTTCTCAGTTGGAGTGGCCGTGGCAAATTGCATTGGTCGCTGGGAGATACACTCTATTCCGCAACCCTGCCAAACGGCGCCGATTGGCAGGAAGATGCCAAAGCCATACCAGTGAGTGAACGCTCACTTGGATTTGAGGTTCTCAGTGATGTACCTGAGGGCCGCCTGGCATTGACCAACGCTCGTATTATTACCATGGAGGGAGATCGCGTTATCGAACAAGGTGACCTGTTAATCGAGGGGGCTCGCATTGCTGCATTAGGCGAGAGCGGCAAAGTTGCCATTGCAGACGACACGCGTCGCATAGACCTGAGCGGGAAAACAGTGATTCCGGGACTGGTCGATGTGCACTGGCACGGCGCCCAGGCGGTCAATGAATTGACTCCTCAACAAAACTGGGTCAACTATGCCGCTCTTGCCTTTGGCGTAACCACCTTGCACGACCCCTCAAACGACACCTCGGAAATTTTCGCCGCCAGTGAACTGGCCAAAAGCGGTGCGATCGTGGCGCCGCGTATTTTTTCGACGGGCACCATTTTGTATGGCGCCCGGGAATCCATCACCGCCAAAATCGACAGCCTGGAAGACGCCGAACAACACCTCAAGCGGCTGCAAGCCCAGGGGGCGTTTTCAGTCAAAAGCTATAACCAGCCGCGACGCGAACAACGCCAGCAAATTCTGGAAGCGGCACGACGTAACGGGATAATGGTGGTGCCAGAAGGTGGCTCGTTATTGCAGCACAATCTCACCATGATTGTGGACGGCCACACCGGCATTGAGCACGCTATTCCCGCAGCCGCAATCTACAATGATGTCAAACAGCTCTGGAGCCAGTCGCAAACCGGCTATACACCCACCATGGTGGTGGGCTATGGAGGCATTTGGGGTGAGAATTACTGGTATCAACACAGCAAGGTCTGGAAACACCCGCTGCTGTCCCGCTTTGTACCGCGCCATGTACTTTGGCCACGCTCGATCCGCCGCACCATGGCGCCGGAAGAGGACTATAACCACTTCAATATTGCCCGTGTCGCCAAGCAGTTACAGGACCTCGGCGTCGGTGTACAACTGGGCGCTCACGGCCAACGGGAAGGGTTGGGTGCCCATTGGGAAATGTGGATGTTCGCCCAGGGCGGCATGACACCTTTGCAGGTGTTGCGGGCAGCGACCCTGGACGGCGCGCGCTATCTCGGTATGGAGGATCATATTGGCTCACTCAAGGCCGGTAAACTCGCTGACCTGGTAATACTCAATGCCAATCCTCTGAAAAATATCCGTCACAGCGATCAGGTGGACAAAGTTATGGTTAATGGCCGGCTTTACAACGCGGCAACCATGAACGAAATTGGTCTGCGCCAAAAACCGCGAAAACCTTTTTATTTTGAGTAGCTCTGTGGGTTGAGATGGCCGCTCTCACTTTGCCGTGAATGAGACAATTTCTGGTTCCCACCGGCCATTTCAACTAGCCTTTATGGACACGACGCATCACGGCGTCAGGGATACATTATGTCAGGAGTCCACCTTATGCCCAGTCAGTACCAAGTCACCCGCACCCTTTCCCTGAATGGCAAGTCCCTGAACGACAAGGATTACACTTATTTTCCATTTGACAGGCTTCGCGATCGCTATGACCTCGATCGCTTGCCATATTCCATCAAGGTATTGCTGGAAAATCTTCTGCGCCACGCCGACAGCAGTTTCGTTGACGATGACGATATCGAAAGCGTTGCTGGCTGGGATCCTCTGGCCGAACCCGACCAGGAGATCGCTTTTGTGCCAGCACGGGTTATTCTGCAGGACTTTACCGGTGTACCTGCCATCGTCGATCTGGCCACCATGCGCGATGCCATGACCAGTCTGGGCAGTGATCCCGAGCGCATCAATCCCCTGTCCCCGGCAGAGCTGGTTATTGACCATTCGGTGATGGTGGACCATTTCGGCGACAGCGATTCCTTGCAACGAAACACCGACCTGGAAGTTGAGCGCAACCGCGAACGCTATCAGTTCCTTCGCTGGGGCCAACAATCATTCGAAAATTTCAAAGTGGTGCCGCCTGGCACCGGCATTGTGCATCAGGTCAACCTGGAATATCTGGGCCGGGTCGTCTTCACCCGGGAAAAAAACAGTGTCAACCAAATCTACCCCGATACGCTGGTAGGTACCGACTCTCACACCACCATGATCAACGGGCTGGGCATTCTCGGCTGGGGAGTAGGCGGTATCGAGGCCGAAGCCGCTATGCTTGGCCAACCAATCTCGATGCTGGTTCCCCAGGTTGTTGGCTTCAAATTCACCGGAAAGCTACCTGCTGGCGCCACTGCCACCGACCTGGTGCTAACCGTTACTCAAATGCTGCGCCAGCACGGGGTGGTGGGCAAATTCGTAGAATTTTTTGGTCCGGGCCTCGCCAACATGACAGTTGCCGACCGCGCCACTATTGCCAACATGGCGCCGGAATACGGGGCTACCTGCGGCATCTTTCACGTCGACCGGGAAACCATCAACTACCTGCGTCTGACTGGCCGCAGCGAGCAACAGATAGCGCTGGTAGAATCTTATATGAAAGCCATGGGCCTGTGGCACGACGAAAATTCCACCGATGCAGACTATACCTCCACACTGGAACTCGATCTCAACGATGTGGTGCCCTGTATTGCCGGGCCCAAACGGCCTCAAGATAAAATCGCCCTCACCGACGCCAAATCTGCTTTCACCAAATCACTCAGCGAATTTATTCGCACTCGCAATAGTAACGGCGAAGAACAGGTAGCCAAGTTCGAGGCTGAGGGTGGTGACACAGCCATTGGGCACGAAGACCCCGGGCAAACCCGGATGAAACAGGGTACGGGTGGCGAGAATATTGTGGCGGTTAATTATCAGGGACAATCCATTCGGCTTCAGGATGGTGCCGTCGTGATTGCCGCTATCACCAGTTGTACAAATACATCCAACCCGGAAGTTCTGGTCGCTGCTGGCTTGCTCGCCCGCAACGCGCTACAAAAAGGCATAAAAACCAAACCCTGGGTAAAAACCAGTCTGGCGCCCGGTTCCAAGGTAGTTACGGATTACCTGCAACGCGCCGGGCTGCTTGACGACCTGGAAGCCCTGGGCTTTTATCTGGTGGGCTATGGTTGCACTACCTGCATCGGAAACTCCGGCCCACTGCCAGACGCCATCAGCGAAGGCATTGAACTTGGCAACCTCGTGGTAACCTCGGTGTTGTCTGGCAACCGCAATTTTGAAGGCCGTATTCACCCACTAGTACGCAATAATTACCTGGCGTCACCACCATTGGTTGTCGCCTACGCCCTTGCCGGAACTATGAATGCAGATTTGACCCGAGACCCTATCGGTGAGAGTGACGACGGCGAACCCGTGTACCTCAAGGACATTTGGCCGCAGCCCACAGAAATTCACGATACCATTGCCCGGCACATCAATTCCGGCATGTTTACCGAAAAATACAGCGACGTTTTTAGCGGGCCGGAAAGCTGGCAAAAACTGCAGGCAGACAGTAGCAAATTGTATTCCTGGCCCGAGTCCACCTATATTAAAAAAGCGCCATTTTTCGATAACATGACGGCAGATGTACCCAAAGTCACAACCATTAACGATGCGCGCTGCCTGGTAAAAGTGGGTGACAGTATTACCACCGACCACATTTCACCAGCCGGCTCTATCGAATCCCACAGTCCTGCTGGACAGTATTTACGAGACAAAGGCGTCGAACCTGGCGACTTCAACTCTTATGGTTCGCGCCGGGGCAATCACGAGGTCATGATACGCGGTACCTTTGCCAATGTGCGTTTGAAAAATCAGTTGGCACCAGGCACAGAAGGATCATGGACCATACATTTCCCGAGTGGTGACAAAACCAGCATTTTTGCCGCCGCCGAACTGTACCGCAATGCTGGTACCCCGCTGATTGTACTGGCGGGCAAGGAGTATGGCACGGGCTCCTCACGCGACTGGGCCGCCAAAGGCCCTGCACTGCTGGGAGTGCGCGCGGTTATTGCACAAAGCTATGAGCGTATCCATCGCTCCAAC
>JBNKFQ010000266.1:0-7633 GCA_050289385.1 Porticoccaceae bacterium
GAAGCAGTAAAAAGGGCAGCTCAAACACTCCAGATACGGCTGTGACAGCCAATTCCGGGCCTGCCACTTCCGTCGTTTCCAGCGCGAGGGTAACCGCAATGATCGGATCAACAGTTAACATCAAGGGTGATATCACCTGCGACGAAAACTTCATTATTGATGGCAAGGTGGAAGGCAATGTGACTTGCAATTCCCATGAGGTCACAGTTGGCCAGTCGGGCAATCTGAAAGCCAACATCAGCGCCAAGGTCGTCAAGATCGAAGGCACCGTGGAGGGCGATATCTCCGGTCACGAAAAGGTGATTATCTCCAAAACCGGTAATGTCCGTGGCAATATTGTTGCGCCCCGGGTTTCTCTGGAAGAGGGCGCCAGGTTCAAGGGCAGTATAGATATGGATCCGGGTTCGCAGGCAACGTCCGAGTTGCCCCTGACCTCAGCCAGCAAGGCACAGAGGGCCCCCGATGATGCAGCCAAAGACAGCAATAAGGCCATTACAGCCTGAGCTGTCGTTTGACCCGTTTAAATAACAGGCCCTAACAACAATATTCGGGGCGTATGCAATGCAGGGCATTGACCGGGCGGTGGGGCAGGAAACCGCATCAACGCTGTCGAGCAATCTGTTTCCGTCACTGTTCGAACGGTTGGCGGTGAGCCGTCGTTTGACTATTTTTGACGTTGGTACGGCGGTGTCTACCACGGTGGATTTCTTTTCCCAATTCCGGTGTCTGCTGCACTTTACGAACCTTTACGACGAAGCTGTGGTGCGTGATGACCCCGACCCCGACGCTGAAGTGAGTGAAGACGAGCTGGTAGAACAGTTCCAGTCTGCGCTGGATTTACCACCCGATACGCAAATTGATATCTGTCTGTTCTGGGATTTTCTCAACTATCTCGATGGCCCGGCCCTGCGCGCGTTTATTCGGGCCTTACGTCCATTTGTGCATGAGGATACCAGGGCCCATGGTTTTGGCATGTTGAATGCCAAAACGGTTCTTGCGAACCAGCGGTATGGCATCAAGAACCTTGACTGCCTGAGCCTGCACCCGCGCAGCGATTCGCAACTGGCCATTTATCCCCATTCGCAACGTGAATTAATCGAGTTACTGGGATATTTTCGTATCAGCAAGAGCCGCTTGATGGCGGATGGCAGGCTGGAGTTTCTGCTGAACTGCAAAGTCGCATCCGCTGCGGATACGCCAAAAGCCATGTGGGATTTATAGCATAACCTTCAGGTGCCCGTGGCCGACGTTTCGCACAGCTGAATGTTGTCTACGACGTTTCGAAAAATGCGGGCAGCATCCATCAGTCCATCTTCGTGGCCATCTACCCAACTGGCGACAATCAACATAAAGTTGTCGTTAGCCACCGCCTGACGATAGATATCAAGACCATCAGGGTGTTTGCCGCCTTGTATAATTGGCATCATCGCTTTCAGCTCTGCAGGCGCTACCGCTGCTTCCAGCAAGTTGGGCGGCACCTGATGATCCATACTTTCGGCAGCAAATGGACCAGGTGTGACAAACCAGTCGGCACCCAGTTGTCTTAACCAGGTGTACACAACGCTGTCGTCAATTCCCCACGTCGTATTTCGCATCATCAAATCGCTGAAGGTGTTGTGGGCCAGAATCGGTATACGGGCCTGACGCGCAAGTGTGGATACCACTCCGAGGCCTTGTATAAACGGCGCCACCAATACAGCGTCTGCGCCGAGTTCGTTGGCAACCTCCCAGCGGTCTTGCAGTTCATCCGGTTCACAGATCAGGTTGGCCAGATACAGTTTGCGTTCTCCACTAACCTGCATGGCTTCATCCCTGGCGGCAACCATGCGTTGAACATGGTTCCTGAAGTGATTCAGGTCGGCAAAATATGCCAGCTCGTCATCCTTTACCATGTGAAAACCACCCACCAGCACGTCGTGGTTGAGCTTTGCCATCATTTCGGTGTCCAGCCCCACGGCAGGTCTCATGGAACGACACAAAATCGGTCCCTCTTGCTTGCCCAACAAGGCAAGGATACCTTCTGCACCAAAAGCTGGTCCGGGCCCAAAAGGCTTTGGAAACTGTATGTCGGTCAAACGAAAGCTGGTTAAAAACCCCAGGCGGGGTAACTCGCCTACCAGCACATTCAGCAGTTGTGCCGGTTTTTCGCCGAGCAGGCACAGGGGGATGGCCAGTTCGACCTGGTAATTGTGCGCCAGATTACGGTTGCCTTCACGATACACTTCGGTGCGCAAAAAATAGGGTGATACGACTTCTTTGGAGTTGCCATCATTTATGGGCTGACAGGTGACAACTCGAATGGTCCAGTCTTCCAGCATTGACGGTTCTACATAACCCTGAATTTGCAGAGTGGCGGCACTTTGTTCCATGGCCATACCCAGCGCGGCTTTTTCACCTTCGCAAGAGGCAGATACACGATAAGTGGCAAAAACGTAATCGTCTTTATCCAGCGTGTTCGACCATTGAAAAGCGTGCGGGTGGGTAGGGTAAACCAGGTTGCCTGAACTCACGATAAATACTCCGTAAATAATTGTGCCAGTTGCCAGTCTTCTGGCGTCGTTAATTTGATATTGGTTTTTTCGCCGGGTACTGCGCCCACGCTTTTTCCCGCACGCAATACCAGTTGCAGGGTGGATTGCTCCTGCCAGTTGTGCTGGTTTGCTTCCGCGTGTACGTCGCTCAGGAGTTTGCGTGCAAAGGCCTGGGGAGCTTGAAAAATACCCACCTCACTGCGCTGAAAATCCTGTACAACCTGATCGTGATCCAGTAGCGCTACCGGAACGTCCGGCTTTAAAAACGCGCCTGCGGCACCCGTTTGCCTGGCTTTGGCCAGCACGGTGTGAAACAACTCGGATGAAGCGAACGGACGTGCAACGTCGGCAATAATCACCCACTCGCGCGTGGAGGTATCGAGCAGATTGGCTACGCTCTGCTGGCGTGTGGAGCCCCCTTCAATACAATGACAACCCGGACACAGTTCCTGAAACTGATCGAGGTAGCCGGGTGGTGCGGCAACGATAACATCGTCCGACAATTGCAGAGCTTTGCGGGTTACCCAGGTAAGCAGCGGTTTGCCCGCCAACTCCAGCAGGGCTTTTGGCCCCAGCGCAAGACGTTCGCCCAGCCCTGCAGCAGGAATCAATATCGCCAGGTCCGGGTCGCCGGACATTTCGGTTTGGCTCTTCTTCATACCGGGAGTTTTTTCGGATTGGAAAGTTGTTGTTGGTCAATTTGTAGTGCCAATACCTCAAGAAAAGAATCTTTTCGCAGCGATACAATCTGTTGGCAATACCCGTATGCCTTGCGCCAGGACCGTGTTTTCAGTTGCCGGTACAAACGCAAATAACCATAACATCGCCGAGCATCACGGGATTCAGGCGTCATGCAATAACTGGACAATACGGTGTCAAAATTGGGGTCGGGAGTGCGCCAGTCCGGGCCGTACATATCCGCCAGGTACTGATCACAGGGCGCCGGTGCCATCCACTCGACACCTTGCCAGGTCAACGTATCCAGTTCAAAGTGTCGCGGTCGGCTGAGCATGGGAGCAGGTTTGTGGTTGATACCGCACAGAAAGTGCTCGCCATCGGGGCGGAAAAAAAACAGGTCGACCAGTATACCTGTGGTGGCATGAATAAAACTGATGTACCACTGGCGGTCTTCCGCAGAGCGATTTTGCTCTATTCGGCAATGAAAAGCCCCGTCTTTGGTCAGTGCGTCGATTGCCTGCTGTCGATCTACCGACCAGGGCAAGCCCAGGTCCATATCCTTGTCAAAGGGCAGTAAATCACCATCCCGCACGATTCCCAGCAAGGTGCCCAGGCAGAGAAAAAACGGGATATTCGCCGACATCATTCGTTCTCTTACCGCCAATAACGCCACGCGCGCAGGCTCCAGTTGCATGGGCTTGCGCCCCGGTGCGGGTGCCGGGGGGCTGTTCAATACCGATTGAATAGCGGTTCGGTAACTTTGCAAGGCACTATCCAGTTTGCCTTGTTTCTGCAGCACTACAGCGATGTTGCTGTGTGCTTCGGCGAAGTCGGGATTGCTTGCCAGGGCCTGTTGGTAATATTTTAGTGCCTGTCCCAGGTTACCCAATGTCATAAGTGTCGTGCCGAGATTATTGCTGGCTTCGGGGTAATCCGGTTTTAATTGCAGCGCTTGTTCGAAGTGCCGTATGGCGACCTCGAACTTGCCCTGTTTTTGCAAGGCGGTCGCCAGATTGTAGTGCATGGCGGCTGATGGTTTCACCTGGATCGCCTTGCCGATCAGTTTAATGGCGGCCTCGTTGTTGCCGGTTTGATAAGCAATTAAACCTGAGAGGTGCAGTGCATCCGGGTCCTCAGGTGTCTGTTGCAGGATCTGCCGATAGACTGCCTGTGCCTCGCCCAGGCGACCAGCTTTATGGTGAGCAAGGCCAATATTTATGGATAGAGGGTTTATGGATATCGGGTTATTTGATATTGGAGAGGCTACAGTTCGCGCGGACTCGCGTCGCTGGCAGCAATGTTTGAATTTTTTCCCGCTGCCGCAAGAGCATGGATCGTTCCGGCCTGTTTTTTTTGCGGTTTGCATGTCGGAAGGTTCCATCTAACGCAACAAGTAATCCTGATTCGGGCAGACTGACAGCCAGAAAAAATGTGAAGTGGCGCACAGTATCAAAAAAAAGGACTTTGGGGTAGTTCGGGGGAAGTCACCGGCCGGACAATACGGAATTACGCGAGCATCACCCGATTTCTGCCACCGCGTTTGGCTCCGTAGAGTGCCTTGTCAGCCGCTTTCATCACTGACTCAAACACGCCCCCGGCGACTGAGCTGTCGGCCAGCCCCATGCTGACGGTAACCCGAATATTGCTTTTTCGGCGGGTGGCGCCACGGCGTTGTACACCCTGTTTTTGTCGCTGTGGGCGGGTTTTGCCATCGCGCAGCACCATGTCGTATTCGGCAATCGCCTTGCGCAGTGCTTCCAGTTGCTCTGTAACTTCCTCAGCGCTTTTGCCCTTGAACAGCACGCAAAACTCTTCGCCACCGTAGCGAAATACGCGCCCACCGCCGCCAACCTGCCTGAGTTTGCTCGATACCACTTTCAATACCTGGTCGCCGAGGTCGTGGCCGTGGGTGTCGTTGATCTTTTTGAAGTGATCGATATCGACCATGGCCAAACTGTAATTCTGGCCCAGCGCCCGTGCGGTTTTTTGCAAGGCGCGGCGGTTAGCGATCTGGGTAAGCTCATCTCGATACACCAGGTTCAGCAAACCGCCGATCTGGTTGATAACCAGCAAGGCGCCACAAACGCTGAACAAGGTGGATGAGATATACGGCAGCTGAAACCAGCCCAGGGTGGCAAAGCCCAGAAGGCTGCAACCCAGTATACTGCTTTCGGTATTACGGTTGCGTATGGCGACCAGTGCAGCACTGGCCAGTATTGCTGCCGCAAACAGCACCACAGAATTGGTTGACAGTTTCAGACTGTAAAACGGGTCGGCAAGCATGGTCCGTGCTGTTTCAGCAAACCAGAGAGAATTTATCGCAAACATCAATGCCACACACAGCATGATTGCCGGAGCCGCAAATATTGCGATCAGTCCGCTCGGACGGCGCCAGCCGCCCGTATCGGGCAATATCAGCACCAATGCCAACAGCAGTGGCAGACAAAACGACAACAGGCCATAGATTTGACCGGCGGGCTCTGTGGTAAGCGAGTCTTGCAAAAAAGTGCGTATCACCCAGTAGCTGAGCAGGACGATAACAGACAAACCAAGTTCGCGGGGTTGTTGCAACAGTAGCGCGATAACAGTGGCCAGTCCGCACAGAACCCAGGGCAGTTGAGTCAGAAGGTTGACTTGGGCGTTGTCCAGCTCCGTCATATAGCCACGCAGCACCAGAGCGAGCGTCAGGCACACCAGCGGTATCAAAAGTCGGGCCAGGACCGGAATCATAGCGTGATGCAATTCTCGATTATTGTGTGATGCAGTTTTTGTTTGGGGTAGTGTAGAATTTTGTACTGGCAGCGTAAACTGGCACTTGTCTGCCGTTTTGAGCATTCGTCGGTTATTTTGAATATTGGTTGTTTTGAAGAGAGTAACGGTATTGGCTTGTTGTTTTGTTATAGTAAGCTGGAATCAACTGGCTAGACCAGATTTTCTGATGATTAAGGAGCAATATGATGAGCAAGATCTCTCTGGCGGCGTTTGTTGCGATCCTGATGGTCGTGAGCGGTTGTTCTACCATCAAGGGCTCTACCTTTGCCGAGCGGCGCGATTACGTAGAACAAATGCACAATGACGCGCTGGCCGATCTTTACCAGGAGTACCCGGTGGCAAGGCAACAAATTGCCAGCTCTGCCGGCTATGCGGTATTCAGCAATATCAATACCAATCTGATTTTTGTCACGACCAGTGGCGGGTATGGCGTTGCCACCAGCAAGACCAACGGCAGCAAGACTTACATGCGAATGGCTGGTGGTGGACTTGGGCTGGGGGCCGGTCTGCGCGATATGCGTCTGATTATGATTTTCAAAAAAGCCCACGACTTTGAAAGCTTTGTCGACAACGGCTGGGATATATCCGGCCAGGCGGGCGCTACCGCGCAGTCGGATGATCAGGGTGGCTCCGTCAATGTGGCAAAATCCGTGGATTTTGACATTGTGACTTATGAATTGACCAAGGCTGGTGTTGCGCTGGAGGCCAGTGTTGATGGGATGAAGTTCTGGAAGGATCAGGATTTGAATCCGTAGATGTTGGAAGTTAGAGGTTAGAAGTTGAAAGTTAAAGCGCCGCACCATCGCTACGCTCGGCGCAAGATGGTGTAGTGAATCAAATAGTGGATCAGATTTTGATACTGCGGTTGCATCTGACTTCCAACTTCCAACTTCCAACTTCCAACTTCCAACTTCCAACTTCCAACTTCCAACTTTTCCTCAATCCCGAAAATTCTTGAACTGAAAGGGTTGCCCCAGATCGCCTTCCCGGACCAGCGTCATCACGGCCTGTAGGTCGTCGCGCTTTTTGCCAGTTACCCGCACCTGATCGCCCTGGATGGCAGCTTGAACTTTCATTTTGCTGTCCTTGATTAACTTGATAATGCGTTTGCTCACTGCCTGATCGATCCCCTGTTTGAAGCTGACACCGAGAGAGAATGTTTTACCGCTGTGCACGATGTCGTCGCTTACATTAACGGCATTTGGGTCGATGTTGCGTTTGGTCAGGCAGCGACGCAGGATATCCAGCATCTGGTGACACTGGATATCGGCTTCGGCTTTTACAGACACGGTTCCGTCTTTCAGTTCGAAAGATGCGTCTACGCCGCGAAAGTCGAAGCGTGTTTCCAGCTCGCGTTTTGCGTTTTCTACGGCATTGGTTACTTCCGGTATCTCCACTTCGGAGACAATATCAAATGATGGCATTGTCCGTTCTCCGGTTAAAGGTTGGGGTAGTTTACAGGGTAAGGTGCGTAATTGAAGTGTTCGACGTTGGATGTTCGATGTTCGACGAAAGAGATTCGGACCATCGCTGCGCTCGGTTGCGATGATGCCCGGGTGAGTGGGGTTTTGCGCCGCAGGCAAACGGCGCTTAGCTCCGGCAAGTCGGTAGACTTGCGCATCGAACATCGAACATCGAACATCGAACATCGA
>JBNKFQ010000267.1:0-31740 GCA_050289385.1 Porticoccaceae bacterium
CGCGGAGCCTGGACTCGTCTGTAAGCCCCGAAGGGCGAGACCTGAAGCGCGCATCTGCCGCGTTGCAACCCTCGCCAGGGACAACCAGCCCTGGCCTTCGGATTGCGTCTTGCAGCTACACGCTTCAGGTCTCGCAGAGACGCCATAGACTTGTTCAGAGGTTCCCTAGTACTCCTTCAAGGTGATAATGACGGGTTCAGTTGACTTGTCAGGGTTCATGGCGAGGCGCGCCTCGCAGGTAATGGCCGTAGTCCTTGCCAAGAGGCGCAACGACGTCCATGGGCGCTGACAAGTCAACCCACAGGGCGATCCCGTCATTATCACCTTGAAGGAGTACCAGGGCCTGTTGCTGATAGCAAATACCATTGCCCGCCGGAGTGCGGGAAGTGCATGCTCAGGGTTCGTCCACCATAACGCCCACCTGATTGCCTTCGTACACCAGCTCAAAGCGCGTCAACGAATTCACATCGCTCACGGCATCACCACCTTGTGGACGCCCGGTCGCTAGATCAAAACTGATGCCGTGCGCCGGGCAACGAATGCAACCATTGGCAATGGTCGATTTAGTCAGTGAGGAGCCCGCATGGGGACAACGGTCAGAAATAAGATGTGTACGCCCTTCACTTTGAATCAGCAAAAGCTGCCGCCCCAGCACGGTAAAAGCCTGACAGTAACCATCCCGCAAGCGATGAAGTTTTTCCAGTGGGCAAAACCGCATAGGCTCTATCCTTGTATTGACCGAAAAGCATACCGTTTACAGGGCAAGACTGTACAGTCGAAACACAGGATTGTCGGGCTGGCGATTGCCTTTGTGTGTGCAAATGACTAACCTTGCCGCTTTTCTGAAAACAGGCCCGGGTAATGTGTCAGATTAAGCCAATCCCCTACCCCGCAGACGTCGGGCAACTGTTTTTCAGCCTCAGGGATTTATCTGGCGCAATCTGGCTGGACAGCGGCAAACCCGGAAGCGAATACGGGCGTTACGATATTATTTCTGCCCTGCCGACTGCCACGTTATCGGTGAACCATGGCAAGTCTGTTATCACACAAAGTGAGCAAGCAGATCAGCTGTCTGACGACCCTTTCACCCTTGCCAACAATCTGCTTCTCACTATGCCGGCATTGCCTGCGGCGGCGCAAGCCTTCCCCTTTGTGGGAGGGTTGGCAGGCTATTTCAGTTATGACATGGGCAAGCCTCTGGAAAATATACAGCAGTTAACGGCACCTGTAGCGACCTTGCCCACGATGCATCTGGGACTTTATCACTGGTCTTTAATCATTGATCACAAGCAAAAAAAGGCCAATATGGTATTTCTCGACAGTTGCCCGGATAGCACTGCAGAGGAGGTTTGCGATCGAGTGCAGCGCGCAGCTTCTTCCCTGAATAAACCTGACTTGAATCCGCTGAACCGGTTTGCGCTCGACCAGACATTTTCGCCTTCGATGTCGGAGCAGCAATACAGGCAATCTATTGATCGAATTCAGCGATACATACAAGCTGGTGACTGCTATCAGGTAAATTATGCCCAGCATTTTTCAGCACCGTTTCACGGCGACCCTTTAACAGCTTATTTGACCCTGCGTCGGGCTCTGCCATCGCCTTTCAGTGCCTGGCTCAACCTTGGCGACGGCCAGAGCATTCTGTGCTTGTCTCCCGAACGTTTTCTCAAGGCGAATTCGGACGGCCTTGTAGAAACCCGTCCCATCAAAGGTACTCTCAGAAGGGGTGTGGATGCAGAATCCGACCAAAAAAATGCCGCACAGTTGCTTGCCAGTAAGAAGGACCGGGCAGAAAACTTGATGATCGTGGATCTGCTGCGCAATGACCTTGGCAAAACCTGTGAAGCGGGCAGCATTTCTGTGCCCAGATTATTTGCCCTGGAAAGCTTCAGCAATGTCCATCACCTGGTCAGCACCATTACCGGCAAACTCAGGCCCGACAAAAGTCGCCTCGACTTGTTAAAAGGCTGTTTTCCTGGCGGGTCCATTACCGGTGCGCCGAAAAGACGGGCAATGGAAATTATTGAAGAGCTGGAAACATGCCAACGTTCAGTCTATTGCGGTAGCATCGGTTATATCAGTCGTTGCGGTCGCATGGATACCAACATTGCGATCCGGACTCTGGTGGCAGATCGTAGTCATCTGCATTGTTGGGGAGGCGGTGGCATCGTCGCCGACTCTGACGCCAGTGCCGAGTATCAGGAGTCCCTCGATAAAGTCCAGGTTTTGATGGATAGCTTACAGGCGTTTAAAGGATAGTTTACAGTTGACAGCAGAACCCGCCAATATGCGAACCGATTCGTACAGTTTTACTCTCGGCAACAGAAACCAACCCTGTATAAATCGGTTAATACATTATGTCTAATATTCCGGCAACCTGATACTACGAAACAACTTTTCGCGTTCATCACGCGTATGCAACAGCACCGCCTGATCAACCACCTCCTGTGTCAAATGGGGCGCTATCATGGCGATAAAGTGATAAGTGAATTTGCGCAAATAAGCGCCTTTGGAGAGCCCGATTTTTACGAGGCATGGTTCAAACAGGTTGCGAACATCTATGGCGACCAGATCTTTGTCGTTTTCCGGCTCATAAGCCATGCTGGCAACAATACCAACCCCCATCCCGGCACGCACATAAGTTTTTATCACGTCGGTGTCTGTTGCCGTACATGCCAGATTGGGTATTAATCCCTTGGCCATAAATGCCTTGTCCAGCATCGATTGACCTGAAAATCCGGCAGCGCAGGTAACTAGAGGGTATTCAGCAAGTGCCTCCAAAGTCAGGTTTCGTTCCTGACTGAGGCTGTGGTTCTCGGGCACCAGAATGGACTGCCCCCAACGATAACAGGGCAGTGACACCAGGTCTCGATTGTGCTCCAGACCATTGCTGGAAATAGCCAGATCAACCATGCCATCTGCCAGCAGTTCAACCACTCTGTCCGGCGTGGCCTGTTGCAAACGCAGCGTAACATTCGGAAATTCCCGCGAATATTGGCGTATGATCTTCGGCAAGATATAGCGTGCCTGGGTGTGGGTGACAGCGATATTTAACGTACCCCGGTCTGGCTCCTTGTATTCCTGAGCGAGGCGCCTGATGCTCTCCACCTGTTGCAATACTTCACCAGCGACCTGGAGGATCTTTTCTCCGGCGGGTGTTATCTGTGTCAGGTGTTTGCCGCTGCGGGCGAAAATTTCAACACCGAGCTCATCTTCCAGCAAGCGAACCTGTTTACTGATTCCGGGTTGAGAGGTGTACAGACTCTGGGCGGTAGCAGAAACATTGAGATCGTGATGTGCCACTTCCCATATGTAGCGCAATTGCTGGAGTTTCATTTTGCCCCCTATACATGTCAAAAGAGTATAAAAAAATACCGAGGCTATTGTTTTTTAGAATAGAGCTAATTTGAGAGATGTGCCAGTGAATAATCAATCAGACAGGAATAAATTTGACAATCAAGGGCTGTCACACACCGACAGTCTCATGCAAAACCCCCTGCCAAAAGTATTGGAATCAGGCGTACTGTCCAATCTGCGGAGCAATTGATAATCAAGAATTGATAATTGAGACGTTCTTGCCCTGACGGTTTTTAAAGGTGTGCACCTGCCGACATGGGACCAATCTTTTATTGACTTGCCACATCTGGCTCGTTGGCAACACCGTGAGGCACGTGACCTGTCGCTACATGAAGACTGGCCGAATCACAATGTTTTTGCTGGTCATCAAAAAATACGTCCGCACCGTAGGCCTGTAGAAACGGCCCTTTGTCGAGGCCACCGAGAAACAGCGATTCATCGAGGCGAATATTCCAGTGTCGCAGGGTTCTCACTACACGTTCGTGAGCCGGCGCCGAACGTGCCGTTACCAGCGCGGTACGAATCGGACTCAGGTCACTTGAAAACTCTGCCTGAATACCTTGCAAGGCCTGTAAAAAACTCTTGAACGGCCCACCGACCAGAGGCTGGTGGGCCAGTGCCTTTTCGCTACTGCTAAATGCTGGCAGCCCCTGTTTTTTATATACCACCTCGGCTTCGTCGGAAAAAATAACAGCATCGCCATCAAAGGCAAAGCGCAACTCATCGTCATTTTTATTGGCTGAACTCGAAGACAGCAACGTTGCAGCGGCAACACCGTGCTTTAAAGCATTGCGTACATCGTCAGCGTGGGTAGACAGAAACAGGTGGCAGCCAAATGCCGATACATATTTGTAAGGGCTTTCACCGCCACAAAAAGCTGCACGAGAGATATTCAGGCCGTGGTGTTCAATAGAGTTAAAAACCCGAAGGCCGGTATCTGCCGAGTTGCGTGACAACAAAATCACTTCAACCCTGGGGTCACCGTCCAGTTTTTCGTTAATACGTAACATTTTTTTTACCAGGGGAAAAGCCTCCCCCGGCGCCAAAACATCATTTTCATGTTCTATCTGATAACGGGAAAACGCTTCAAGTCCCTCAGATTCATAGACCTGGTGGCTGTCGTCCAGATTGAACAGCACTCGGGTGGAAATAGCTATAACAAGCTTGTCGCCGTAATTGTTTGGCATTTGCTACGCCTCATGCACACCCGGGCACTGTACATAAAAACAGTCTATAGTGCAAGCTGGTACGTCATGCCTGGTCAGTTGCCGTATTGCTTGCTTCCTGCTTGCCTTCATCAACAAAATACGCCCTGGCCAGCCTGAATATCATCGGGCTCAGTAAAATCAGTGCGATCAGGTTAGGGAAGGTCATCAGGCCATTAAAAATACCAGCGACATCTGCCATCAAACCAAAGGTAGCTATCGCCCCACATGGCACTGCAGCCACCCACATAACCCGAAACCAGATGATTGACTTTACGCCAAACAGAAATTCAAAACAGCGTTCCGCATAATAGGCCCAACCCAGAATAGTGGTAAAGGCAAACAAGATCACGCCAATCATACAAATATAATATCCACCGGGAATGGCAGACTCGAACGCCGATGCGGTCATGCCAACAAAGCTTTCCTCACCGATCCAGGCACCCGTTATTACAATCACAAGGCCCGTGACCGTACAAACAACCAGGGTGTCTATGAAGGTACCCAGCATCGCGATAACTCCTTGTCGTACCGGGTCGTTGGTTTCTGCCGCAGCGTGAGCGATTGGTGCACTGCCCTGCCCCGCTTCGTTGGAGAACAGGCCTCTTTCAACACCTTTGGACACCATGTCTTTAAACAATGCACCAGAGAAGCCTCCTACCGCCGCCGGGGGGTTAAAGGCACTTTTAACGATCAGTATAAATGCTTCCGGTATAGCTGTGATATTAACAAGCAACACAACGATACCCGACAAGATATAAGCAACTGCCATAAATGGCACCAGCGCGCCGGCCACATGGGCAATACGTTGAATACCACCGATAATCACAACACCCACCAGGATGGTAAGTACAATGGCGGTAATCACCGGACTTACGCCAAACACGCCCTGAACCGCCTCGGCAATCGCGTTCGCCTGGGACGTATTACCTGAACCAAGACCGCCAAAACCACAAAAAACCGCAAACAGTACCGCCAGCCATGACCACTTTTTACCAAGGCCATTGCGAATGTAATACATCGGGCCACCGACATGGCGTCCGTCTTCATCTACCTCGCGATATTTAACAGCACATACCGCTTCGGCAAATTTGGTTGCCATACCCACCAGGCCTGTCATCCACATCCAGAACAACGCGCCGGGACCGCCAGCACCTACGGCCAGAGCAACACCACCGATATTGCCAACACCAATAGTGGCAGACAAAGATGTCATCAAGGCATTAAACGGACTGATATCACCTTCACCACTGCCGCGTCTGCCGCGGAAAAGCTGTCCAAATGCATACCCCAGCTTGCGCAAGGTCATGAACCTGAGCCCCAGGGTGAGATAGATACCCGTGCCGATCAGTAAAAACAGCATTACCGATCCCCACACCCAGTCATTGATTTGGCCTATTATGTGTGCCATAAATACCTCTGATATTTATATTTATTAACAATAAGTTAAAACGATAATTTAAAGTGATTTTTAATCTGTATGGTGGACTTTCAGGTTGTTAGTCCAAACACCTGCTCCCTCTGGGCGAACAGCCCAAACAATCCACCGGTATGAACAAAAACAATATCGTCAACTCCGTGAAAACGCCCGGCGTGAATTTCCTGTAGCATGCCGTAAAAAGCCTTGCCAGTGTATACCGGGTCCAGAAGCAGCCCTTCCAGTCGGGCCATATTGCGGATCGTGTCAAAAACTACTTCGGTGGCGATACCATAACCGGGGCCAGTGTACTCGTCGTTAACCAAAACACGCAAATTGGCGGTTATATAGTCTGGCACGTCATACAAGCGCTGCCAGTCTGATATATCTTCGCGTACCTTGCGTTCGAAGTAGCGCCTGCTATCCGAAACAGCCATTCCAATTACCTGAGTGTCGGCGCCAAACTCCTGTTCAGCACCAACAGTGAGGCCGGCCTGGGTGCCGCCAGAACCAGTTGCACAGACTATTACTCCGGGTTCAATTCCGGCCTGATCGCAATCTGCCTTCAGTTCACGGGCGCATGCAAAATACCCCCACAAACCAACACCTTCGCTGCCACCCGTCGGTATCAATAAGGGCTTTCTTCCCTCGGCTTGATAATGTTTTTGC
Organism: Porticoccaceae bacterium; assembly: GCA_050289385.1. Lineage (GTDB taxonomy): Bacteria > Pseudomonadota > Gammaproteobacteria > Pseudomonadales > Porticoccaceae > JBNKFQ01. Next base: position 6,649 of record JBNKFQ010000267.1, read on the forward strand.
CAATGCTCAAAAAGTTGGTCAAGTTGTCTGTATTCCTTGAGCGGATAAAAGGAAATTTCGGCGCCTGCCAGTCTGTCCAATAACAGATTGCCATCTGGAACAGCGTCTGCGCCGCGAAGAATCAGGTGCACCTTCAGGCCCAGCTGTGCCCCTAGCAAAGCAACCGCGCGACAGTGGTTTGACTGGACTCCACCGCAGGTAATCAGCGTGTCATAGCCCTCGTCCAATGCCCGGGCCAGAATAAACTCCAGCTTGCGTACCTTGTTACCAGACAGACCACAGCCAGTCATGTCGTCCCGCTTGACCCAGATGCGAGTCCCCCCAGACTGCCTGGATATACGCTTTAACAGCTGCAAAGGGGTTGGCCGTTGCGCCAGGTTTAATCGTTTGGGCAACGGCAATGGCGTTCTTTGTTCCGTATTCAATAGCTTGACGCCTATATGGCTTTAATTGTGCCCTTTGGCAAAACAGCGTGAACGGCCATTTTTTGAAAGCGCATTTCTACGTTCTCTGCCACTTCCAGCACAACATAGTCGTCTTCTACTTTGGTAACCTTGCCCAACATACCACTTGTGGTTACCACTTCATCGCCTTTGCCAAGCGCAGCAACCAGACTTTGATGTTCCTTCTGACGTTTGCGTTGCGGACGGATAATCAGGAACCAGAAAATTGCGAAAATGACAATAAAAGGCAGGAAACTCAACAAGCCTCCACCCTGTGGTGCAGCAGCGGGAGCACTTGCGTAAGCAGCGGGAATAAACCAGGACATATACAGGATCTCTTTAGTAGTTAATGTTTAGTTGTAAGTGTGTCGTTGTAACCGTTAGTCTGACGTGGTCAGGAAAAACAGAAAGCGCACACTTTAGCGGTTTACTTTATCGGTAACAATGGTTTGTCCAGGCGCCGCTAGTCATCCAGATTCTCTCGAATCCATCCCATTACGTCATCGTGGTGACTTTTGGTCTTGACCTTATCCATAACATGTTTTAGCCGACCATCCTTGCCAATAATAAACGTGGTACGCAAAATGCCGTCAAATTCACGCCCCATGAACTTCTTCGGCCCCCAGGCTCCATATTTGTCCGCAATGGCATGGTCTTCATCAGACAACAAATCAAAATTCAAACCGTCTCGTTCAATAAAGCGGGCCAGACGCCCGGGAGCATCGGGGCTTACACCCAGAACCACAGTATCCAGGCGATCGAATTCCTTTTGCGTATCACGTATACCACAGGCCTGGACCGTACAACCCGGGGTCATGGCTTTTGGGTAGAAATACAAAACCACGTTTTTCTTACCACGAAAATCTTTCAGGCTCACCTTGTCCCCATCCTGCCTGGTTAGCGTAAACACCGGGGCCAAATTGCCCACTTTCGGAAACGGCATTGCGTAGCTCCTTGATATATTTGAGATTGGTATCTTTTTGTGAGGGCGGCAGTATCGCACAAAAACAAATTACAGCAATACCAGGCCGGTATGGATCAACAGGGTAGCCAGGCTAACGATAAAGCCGGTCAGCGGCAACCACCGGGGATATCTCGGTCCTTCTCCCGCAAGATCCGGATTTTGACCCTTGATCTTCCATAACGCAAAATTAACACCGGCAAAAACAAGCAGAATAATACTGCTGGTGACCTTGGCCAAAACCAGCAATGGAAAGGTGAGCGCCAATGCCGCGATAACCAGGCTTACAACAACCGTAGCATAGAGCGGTGTTCGGGTTGTCTCATTTACTATCCCCAACCATGACGGAGCCTGATTACGGCTTGCCATACCATAGGCAACCCGTGACGCCATAACTATTTGCACCAGAGCACCGTTGAGCCCGGTAAGTATGCTAACCAACCACACTCCCGTACGAGAAAACCATCCCTGCCCCATTGCCAGTTCCGCAACCGGTGTCGCACTGCGAGCAAGTTTCTCGACGGGCACCGATAACACAGCAACGAGTGAAACAACGATATAAAGCGTTGTAGACAGCCCGATACTGATCAATATCGCCCGCGGCAATGTTCGCCGCACATCTTTGACTTCCTCCGCCATATTGACCATGTCTTCGAAGCCGATAAACGCGTAGAAAGCCAGAAAGCTGCCAGCAAATACACCAGACCAGCTTGCGCCATTACTACTTTTACCAGGGTGAAATACCTCTGGAAAGCGAGCGGGCAGCTCGGCCAGGGAGCCCGCATTGACGCCAAAGACATATAACAACGCTACCACTTCGATTATGGTAATGGCGGCTACAGCTATTACCGACTGACCAACCCCCCAAATGGCTGTCACCGCCATTATCAGTATCAGCAGAAGAATGCCCGTGGTTTGATCCAGTGGCAGCCTGTCTTGCAAAAAACCGACACTGGCCACGGTTAATGTAGCAGCCGACACTACACCGGTTAAAATAACCAGCCAACCCGTCATGGTGGACAGTGAAACGCGCCCAAACCCTTCTCGTATATAGTGTGCTTCACCGGCACTGAACGGATAGCGCGACGACAATTCGCCAAAGGAAAAAGCGCTCGACATAGCCAGAATACCAGCCAGCGCCATTGCCAGTGGTGTCGCCATACCTGCTTCACCCGCAACCTTGCCAAGCAAAGCGTAAAAGCCACCACCGACCATCGTTCCAAGGCCATACAAAACAAGGTTTGGCAAGTTAACAGAACGCTTGAGTTTCAAAACTGTCCCTGAGTATTTGTTGTGCCCACAATATCACACAAAGAGCAATGCCCGGAGTCTTGACGTTCCGTCTTCAGGCCCTAAAACTCTTGTAGCTGGCATTCCGCCAGGCGCACGGTTCTCAAGCCAATTTTATGGCATAAAACCTGTTGCAGGGAGCGATTGTCATCTTCACTGAGAAAGGCGCCCAGCTCGATGGTGTGTCCTCCACCCACCATCAGGAGCCGCGGCCAATCGGTATAACGCAGCGGGGCTTCAACCACAATTTTTACTCGTTCCCGATGAATTGCCATACGTGAATGTTGCCGCGCCACGACCACCGTATTGGGGCCAAAAACCAGTAACTGGGAATAACGCAGGCGACGCAGATAAAAGCGCAGAACAAATACCAGGACGAAAAATTCCAGGGCAATAAAAGGCAGTACCAGCCAGGCGCCAACCAATCCAAATCCGATGCCGACAATCAGGCAAATAACGCCAATGCCACAAATAATCGCTAAGTTAGCCTGGTAACTGCATGAGAAATTGGGTGTTAACAATACCCGTCCGCAGTGGCCATCGTTTGTCAGGCGCGTACGCACCATACTCATACCCGCATTGGTTCAGGTATATAAAGTGTAGTTCGTACCCTTCCGATCGCCACAAGAATCCATCTGGCCAGAGCCTGCTCCTGTCAGACTTTGGCAAATACCATTTGCGGCCGGTGATACAAACGCGCAGCTATCAGGCAAAGCGCTGCGCCTGCAAGTAATCCAATCGCTGTAGAAATGAGGGCCCAGGACATATTCAGCGGCTCTCCCCTGATTAAATTATTGATCAGAACACTCTGTGCCAGCAAAGGCACACTGGCCATCCAATCCTGCTCCTTTACCGGGCTTAAAAACAGCCACATGGAAGGAACCATCGGTATAAACACCATTAAAGACAGATAGGTTTGCGCCTCCCTGAAACCTTTTGAAAAAGCCGCAATAATGGTTTGCAAACTGCTGGCGATCAGAGCTACTGGCATCAGTAACACAAAACACCATAGGAGTACCGCCGGGGATAAATTAAAACTGATATTCATACTTTCCGCGGGAATCATCTCTTTGCTGAAGTGAAACGCCACCAATGCCACCACCAGCGTTAATAACGAAAATGTAAAGGTAGCGGCCAGCTTGCCCAGCATAATTTGCCATCGAGGTGCCGGGTTAATCAGCAGCGGTTCCAGAGACTGCCGTTCCTTTTCGCCAGCTGTTGTATCAATGGCCAGGTACATCCCACCCACAAAAACTGTATACATAATAAAAAACGGCAACATTCCCATGACCAGCGCCCCGCGACTGCCCGGGGTCGACAAATCTACCTGCTTCACGCCAACCGCACGTACAATGCCCGGGTCAATCCCACGCAAATGCAGGCGCAAGCTGCCGATCTGACCACTGTACCTGTTCAGCAACCGCTCTACCCGCTCATATACCTTTCTGGTCTGGCGCCGGGACTTGTCTACAATAACCTCTACCATCGCCGGGCGCCCTTCACGCCATTGCTCCGGGTAGGACTCGGGAATACGTATCACCACATCTGCGTCTTTGTCCAATACAGCCTGCTCAGGGTTGTCCAGAGCAGGTTGAATCTCTACCCCTTCGCGACGCAGAAAATTCACAAGGTTCGGGGCATTTTGTTCACCCACCACAGGAATCTGCAATAAACTTTCGGCCTTTTCGACCTCTATTTTGGCGACTGTCGAAATCATCACCGCAAACAGAATCGGACCAAACAGGGGGCCAAACACCAGCGATGACATCACCGCTCTGCGATCACGCAGGTTATCGACAACCTCTTTGACAAAAACCACCCACCAGGCGCTCATGCCAACAGCCCCTCTTGTGAACCAATTAATTTCACGAAGGCCTCTTCAAGAGAGGATTCACCTGCTTGCACCAGTAATTCTTGCGGTGTGCCATTTGCAACCACCTTGCCGTGGGAAATAATAACAATGCGATCACAAAGCGCAGCGACCTCCTGCATGATATGACTGGAAAAAATCACGCAATGCCCGGCGTCTTTCATACGTAAAATAAACTTGCGCAGTGATCTTGTACTCATTACATCCAGACCATTACTGGGCTCATCCAGCAATATATTTTTGGGTTCATGAATCAGGGCACGGGCAATGGCGACCTTTACTCTCTGTCCCTGGGAAAATCCGCCGCTACGACGGTCGATAAATTCTGCCATATCCAGCGACTGCACCAGGCTCGACAAACGCTGGTCGGCAAGGGATTTGTCCAGACCGTGCAAACGGGCAAAATAAAGAATATTTTCGCGGGCGGTGAGGCGTTGATACAAACCTTTTGAATCGGGTACTACACCCAGCGAGCGACGCACCGTGGTCGGGTGGTCAAGGGGGTTGCTACCATCAACAGAAATAGTACCGCTGTCTGGAGCAAGCAAGGTGTACAGCATGCGCAGGGTTGTGGTCTTTCCAGCCCCATTGGGGCCAAGCAAGCCGGTAATTTCACCATCACGCGCCGTGAAAGTAACGCCCTGAACAGCTTTTATATCGCCAAATGATTTGTATAAATCCGTTACGTTAATCAAGGTTCCGGTCCGAGCAGTGTGGTGAAAAATGGTGTGTCGCCCATCTTGTCAAGGCAAGATGTATCCAGATTTTCGGTAGTGCCGCGGTCAAAAAACTGGCTGATAATGGTGGGCACGCAACCACGGGTGGCAACACTGTGTCCCTGACCTTTAACGGTCAAATGCAAACCGTTGGCAAATTGCTGCAAGGCACGCTCCCCATACTCCGGAGGTGTAACCGGATCATACTCTCCCGACAACAACAATACTGGCAAATCGCTGGAGTACGGCTTGTGGAAGTCGTCCGGTGCATCTCCGCGCGGCCACACAGAACACTGTTCGCGTGAATCTTCGATCATTGAGCTACCCATCAGCGTATTATCCAGCTCCGGGTCAGAGCTAAAGTGTGGCACGTCCTCTGCACACACTACAGACAACTCCATACCTCGACTCACCGATGCGGAAAGTGATTCCATGATGCGCAGGGCCTGCCCGGCCAGTCGATCCAGGTTACCCTGCGTCGCTGCCTCGTGCAGCATCAATGGCAGCAGCGCCTGGGTTTCCGGGCTGTATGTCAGCAAGCGAACCACCAGCGCCAGCATATCCCGGGTTACCGTAACATCTACCTTTTTACCGTCACGGGTTCCGGGTATGTTGACCGTAACCGGTTTTTGTTTGGCCTGTTTGATGAGTGTTTGCAAGTTGGCGGCCAGATTCGGGAAGTGATTATTGCACTGCTCATCCTGACGACAACGGGCAAACAGATTGTGCAGCGTCTGGTCAAGCTTAATGGCGTGCTCACTACCCAGCACCAGGTCTTGTGGCACAACACCATCCAGCACAATGGAGCGCACAGTATCGGGAAAGTTTCGCAAATAGACTTGAGCCGCTCGAGTGCCGTATGACACTCCGATGACATTGATCTTGTCGTAACCCATAGCCTGGCGAACTTTGTCAAAATCGCTCACGGCAATGGTGGTGGTGTAAAAACGCGGATCACCGTCAAGAGCCTCCAGACAATCGCGGGCAGAGGCTCGAAGTTGTTCAAAATCGATATCCTGACTGTCAAGAGATTCGTCGGCCTCGCAATTAAGCGGATTCGATTCACCGGTGCCCCGCTGGTCTATCAGAACAATGTCGCGATGGCGTCGCAAGGGTTCCAGACTCGCTGACATTATCGGGTAGGCATCTACCGCAGATTGCCCCGGCCCACCAGCAAAAAAGAACACCGGGTCTGGTGCCGGAGAATCACTGCGAGCTCTCATAACCGCTACGCGCAGTTCTATTTTTCGACCCTCACTCTGTGAGGGGTTTTCCAAAACGGCGTACGTACCACAGGATGCTTTTAGGCCACCGGGAAAACCGGGAGGTGACAAAGTACAGGGGTGGAAAGAAACATCAGCTCCCAACGGCGCTGAAACTAACAAGGCGATAATGAATGACAAGCGAAACAGGTGCTTTTTATTGACTGTTCCAGTCGTCGGCGACATATGCTGTATCTACCCTGATTTTTTATCTTCATACTATAGTCCCGACACCAGTATCGCAAGCGTTATACCTGATAACCAGTACTACTGGTATCAATGAAAATAATCTGATAGCTTTCGCCATATTCTGCACGCTTACCCAACAGAGAGGCCTTTTTATGAGCAGGAAAAGCATAAGCGGGAAAAACGAACTTTCAAGACGTCATTTTTTGAATCGCAGTGCAAGTGCTGTTACAGCAGCCATTGCGTTTCCCATGGTCAATTTGGGCAGTTTTCAGGTTTTTGCTGCATCAGACAGAAAGTATTCACAGCGAGCTGTTGAGTTGATCCAGCAGTCTCAGGTTATTGATATGTTGTCGTTGATACGCCCCCTGGACACACTGTATATTACCTCCCCGACAGAAGACAAGTTTGCTCTGTCTGACGAGCACTTGAGCAAACTCAAAAGCAGTGGCGTCAATATCTTTCATCCGGCAGTGGGACTTGGGCGCAGCAAGGAAGAAGCGCTTCAATTTATTGGCGGCTGGAATTCATTTGTGTCCCAATACCATGAACATTTTGTTCGGGTAGACTCCGTCTCCGATATGGAAAAGCTGAAAAAGTCAGACAAAATGGGGATCATTTTTGGTGTTCAAAATTCGGAGCATTTCCGCTCTCCTGACGATGTCAATTTGTTTTACAACCTCGGGCAGCGCGTCTCGCAACTGACATACAACACCCGCAACCTGATTGGCACAGGTTCTACTGACCGTGCAGATGGGGGCCTGAGTGATTTTGGTGTGGCAATCATCGAACGCATGAATCAGGTGGGAATGGCTGTAGATGTATCTCACTGCGGAGACAAGACCACGCTTGATGCTTTTGATGCTTCCCAAAAACCGGTGCTGATCACCCATTCCAACAGTCGCGTACTGGCGGGTGGACACCCTCGCTGCAAACCGGATGAAGCTTTTCAGAAAATGGCCAGAAATGGTGGTGTGGTTGGAATAACCGGTGTTCGCCAGTTTGTTCGAGATAAAGAACCAACGGATATCGAACATATGCTGGATCACTTTGATCATATCAGCAAGTTGGTGGGTGTAGAGTACGTCGGCATTGGTTCCGATATGGATCCCGACGGGTACGACGGCATGACGCCTGAAAACAAGGCCACACTCAAAAACGGTTACAAGGCCAGTTATGCTTTTCGCGATAAATTTGATACCGACGGATTTGACCACCCTCAAAAATTCTACGACCTGGTTGAAGGCCTGATCCGTCGTCGTTATAGCAATGCAGATATTAGCGGTATTCTTGGCGGCAATTTTGCCCGGGTACTGTCGGAAATATTTAAGGCGTAAAAAGTTGGAAGTTGGAAGTTGGAAGTTGGAAGGATAAGCAAAAACAAGCGTTTGATTTAACGCAAGGCCGAGTGCAGTAACCGTTCAAATGTTTGGCTTGCGACGTCCAACTTCTGACTTTCGACTCGTTTCACCTCAAAAACACCTCGAAAATCATAAAAAACCGCGCCAAATTGTCATTAAAGGGCTAAAAACCCCTTTTTATAATTATGTGGATTGTCTACAATCCGCGCTCCCTGCGATGGTGCCAAGTCCGTTGACATGAAGTTTGGCTCCTCACATAGTTTTTTATAAATACCAATGGAGAAAACTGTATGGCCCGTGTTGCTAAAAAGGCTGCTAAAAAAGTTGCCAAAAAAAGCGTTGCAACGTCCAGTGAAACAATTAATCCGGCACTTAAAAAGGCTGGAACCGCTCTCACCAAATCTCTGAATGCCCTGGAGCTTCAAACTGCGCGAGTGGAGAAAGCGCGCAACAAAATTGTCATCGCAAAAGACAATATTGCCAAAAAAGCGACACCAGCCAGAAAAACCGCTCTTGCCAATGCCCGAGCTGCCCTGAAAAAGCAGAGTGAGAATCTGTCCCAGGCAAAGGCAGCAGTAAACGCTGCCAAAGTCGACGTTAAAATAGCGAAGGCCGAGGCAGCTGTAGAAAGCGTAAAAGCCCGCGGTAACGCAAAAGTTGCCGAGCTGGAAAAATCGCTTGCCATTAAAGCCAAAGCCGACCTGGATGCGGCGCTCGCCAAATTCACTGAAAATTGGCTCAAGGCTCGCAATAAGGTAGACCAAAAACAACTGAAATCTGCCGAAAAATCAGGCAAGGCCAGTGTTAAATCAGCCGAAAAGCAAGCAGAAGCCGCCCTGAAAAAGATAGCGAAAAAGGCTTCTGGCAAAGCAGCGACAAAAGCAGCGGCACCCAAAGCTACTACCAAAACTACAGCAAAACGTGGCCGTCCTGCCAAAGCCGTCACTCCCGACGTAGCAGACAAGCCTAAAGCCAAACGCGGTCGCCCTGCCAAAGTTACTGCTACGGCAGAAGCACCAAAAGCCAAGCGAGGTCGTCCTGCCAAAGCTGCTACTGCGGCTGAAGCCCCGAAAGCAAAGCGCGGTCGTCCGGCTAAAGTTGCCACCACGGAAGCGGCCAGCAAGCCCAAGGCCAAACGTGGCCGTCCTGCCAAAGCCGCTACCGCAGCTGAAGCACCGAAAGCAAAGCGCGGTCGCCCGGCCAAAGTTGCTACCCCGGAAACGGCAAGCAAACCCAAAGCCAAACGTGGTCGTCCTGCCAAAGCCGCTACGACAGCTGAAGCACCGAAAGCAAAGCGCGGTCGCCCAGCTAAAGCTGCCACCTCGGAAACGGCCAGCAAGCCTAAGGCCAAACGCGGTCGTCCTGCCAAAGCAGTTGCCGCTCCGGCAAAGCCTGAAGCCCCGACCCAGATTGAAGCTTCGCTGAATGCTCCGGAACAAACTGCAGCCGCTGTGGCATAAGGTAATTGCCTGACGGAAAAGGGGGAAGCCTTTCAGCAAGGCTTCCCCCTTTATTCTTTCAGGCAAAAATTGAAGATTTGTGTTTAGGCCTCATAACAACTGCTTACAAGCCTATACCGAACCCCTGGAAATACTTTCCCGTAATCCTGGCCGCCGCAGCTACAATACCGGAGTGCGCCCCCCGAAAATCGAACTGATTTGTTATGGCCAATAAAGCGGTTCATCGGACGGCGGTGTGATCTCGGAGCAGAAACTTTGCGAAAGATCGCGTTTATTCTCTACAAACCAGGCACACAAGCAACATTACCCTGGTAGTTCACTTTCAAATGCGCTTTTATAGTATTGCAAACTTCTTTCGATTCGACCTTATTCAGGCCCCAGACAACCATTCTGCCGTCGCGCTCTGAATCATTGCCTCTTTGAGCCCTTAGGTAATAGATGGTATCAAGCTGTTGGTCATCAAACAGTTTTTTATAGCGCCTGGATAGTTCGGCCTTGCACTCGGTACTTTTAAACTGACAATTCGTACAACTCTGCAATGCCTTCGTCCATATTCTTCTTAAACGATTCTGACAATCTTCCGCACTTGTCATTTTGGCAACCAGAACGAAATCAACATTCCTGCCTGACTCGTTCAGATGAATTCTTGCTTCGCCATACATAGGCTTCCCCTCCCCGACGGAGCCATTATTACCTGCCGAGAAAAACTGGTAACCCAGAAATACGATTACGGCAACAATTAATACAATTTTAAACACTTCCCCTCTCCTTCTCCTTGTATCTGTAAAAACCTACTCCAGAATAATTGTGCGAGTTAGTGGGTCAACCTGCGCTCTAACTCTTTGCTCTACAAATCAACACATATTAGACACTACAATTCCCACAAGCATAAGAATAAAAGATTTGTAATCATATGCTTTTTTCAGAGCACAACTGCTCGCTCTCCCCGATGACAGCAAAGACACACCAATTCAGTAAAGCATCCTGGCTCCATATATAATGATAATATAGCCCTGAACTTCGCAAAAGCTTCCCATATATCAATCACAACTCTCAAAGCGAATATACATAAGTATATTTTATCCAAAAACATTTTTCAGCTGAAATGTTTTATTTGTTTTTACAGGTGACGTGATTTTAAGATGTGTCGCGAATTCATACAATAAGTGCAAATCCCGAGCTGATTGTGGTTGTTTGATCCGCAAATCAATTTAACCACTTTCTTGAAAACCTGGGAATTGCACTTATTGTATGAATTCGCGCTAAATGTGTAGCGACATATCTACCACCACCTAAACTTACTATGCTCGCCTCTCCTGCCGCGATAACATCAGCTCCATTATGAATCACTGCATGAGAAATTTCGTTACCGTGCTTGCTAAATGGAATAAAACGTAACTCGCCAGATTTAGAAATTGCCCACTTAACAAGTGGCAGCTTGACCGGCAACAGACCAATGGCCTGCGCTGTATTCTGGCCAACCTCGCCGGGGCGCCGGAGTTTGAGGCCAGCCATCGGCCCGACCAGGGGAGGGCTGGCCATGAGTGAGCGACACACAACCGTAAAAACAACCGTAAAAAGCAAACCGGTACGGTTAATCAAGGCGACCTCGTTTTGCACGACCCACAACACCAAACCTGTGCCCTGGGTGCAGTTAAAGGGCAAGTGGCTGAGACAGGCCGGGTTCGAGATCAATACGCCCGTCAAAATCCGCGTGATGGACAAGTGTCTGGTGTTGACGGCGGAAGGGTAAAAAAATCAAAACAGCAAAGCCAAAACGACAATGGCCCGCGATGCGGGCCATTGGTTTATTAAAATTCCGGGTTATTTATTTTGATTGTTGTGCACGTTGCTTAACCTTTACCCCTTATGATGGAGATTTACTCCAGTTTTAATTCAACATATTTTTCCACATTTTGGGCACTCCCCACTTCCCTCCGGATAAAAACATGACCCGCAATTGTTAGGGCAAAGTTGAGGATTACCTGCTGGCTTATATGGCTCCCACCCCATTTTTATATGGTGTACCGCCATAGCCTCTTCAGAGGTATCCGCCATAATCACGTGCAACAAAACCGCTTCACCAAAAAAAAGCCCTTTATCTTTTAACTGTTTTATCCCCTCTTCATCACTTAATGTAGTTCCATTTTCATCTTGCCATACTTCAAATCTTTTCATGTTTCTTAGCACCAATAATTACATGGGTATAAAATATAGGGGTCAAGTATCATATTCACTCTTTATCCGGGATAACCCTGCCATACAATTTCCGATCCTCTGCCAATCTCTGCTTTAGCCTGGATAGCGCGTATAGTACTAACACAAAAAAGGCAGCCTCATTTGAAGCTGCCTTTAAAATCACTATATATGTCAAAAATTACCAACCGGTAACCTCTTTCAAGGCACTGCCAATATCCGCCAAACTTCGAACCGTCTTCACACCCGCATCTTCCAGCGCCGCAAATTTTTCAGCCGCCGTGCCTTTACCGCCGGATATGATCGCACCGGCATGCCCCATACGCTTGCCCGCTGGCGCGGTAACGCCGGCAATATAGGAAACCACCGGTTTGGTAACATTGGCTTTAATGTATGCCGCTGCCTCTTCTTCCGCAGTGCCACCAATCTCACCAATCATAACAATGGCTTCGGTCTGCGGGTCGTTCTGAAACAGCTCCAGAATATCAATAAAGTTGGAACCGGGAATCGGATCACCACCAATACCAACACAAGTGGACTGCCCAAAACCGTAATCGGTAGTTTGTTTTACCGCCTCATAAGTCAGTGTACCCGAGCGAGATACGATACCAACCTTGCCTGCCAGGTGAATATGTCCTGGCATAATACCAATCTTGCACTCATCTGGCGTAATCACGCCCGGACAGTTGGGCCCGATCAGCCGTACCCCAAGTTCGTCGCACTTGACCTTGCAATCCAGCATATCGAGCGTTGGTATACCTTCGGTAATACAAACAATCAGTTTAATACCACTATTGGCCGCTTCCAAAATTGAGTCTTTGCAAAATGGTGCCGGGACGTAGATAACAGATGCATCTGCCCCGGTAGATTCCACGGCCTCGGCAACGGTATTAAACACGGGTAAACCCAAGTGTGTTTGCCCGCCTTTGCCAGGGGTAACACCACCGACCATATTCGTACCGTACTCAATCGCTTGCTCAGAGTGAAAAGTACCTTGCGAACCGGTAAAACCCTGACAAATAACTTTGGTGTCTTTATTAATCAGTACGCTCATTATTTTTCTCCCCCTGCAGCATTTACCACTTGCTGAGCAGCATCGGTCAGACTGGTGGCGGCAATAATATTCAGACCGCTGTCGGCCAATACTTTCGCACCAAGATCAGCGTTGTTGCCCTCCAGGCGTACAACGACAGGTACTTTTACACCCACTTCTTCTACCGCACCAATAACACCTTCAGCAATCAGGTCACAGCGCACGATGCCGCCAAATATATTGATCAGTACAGCTTCCACGCTGTCGTCAGAAAGAATAATTTTAAATGCTTCAATAACACGCTCTTTGGTAGCCCCACCACCAACGTCCAGGAAGTTAGCGGGCCGTCCTCCATGCAATTTGACGATGTCCATAGTCCCCATCGCCAAACCGGCGCCATTAACCATGCAACCGATATTGCCGTCCAGCGCTACATAATTGAGATCCCACTGTGCAGCATGCGCTTCACGAGCATCTTCTTGCGAGGGATCGTGCATTTCGCGAATAACCTTCTGGCGATACAAGGCATTGCTGTCAATAACGACTTTGGCATCCAGGCAATGCAGATTACCTTCCTCAGTAATCACCAGAGGGTTGACTTCGAGCAACGCCAAATCCTTGTCCTGAAACAATTTTGCGAGGCCAAGAAATATTTGTGTAAACTGTTTTACCTGTACACCTTCAAGCCCCAGGTTAAACGCAAGTTCACGTGCCTGGTAGGGTTGAGCTCCGGTCAACGGATCAATTTCTGCCTTGAGAATTTTTTCCGGTGTTTCTTCGGCAACTTTTTCAATTTCAACACCGCCTTCAGTGGAGGCCATAAATACGATACGGCGGCTTGACCGATCAACAACTGCGCCCAAATAAAGTTCGTTGGCAATATCTGTGCACGTTTCTACCAGAATACGACTGACAGGTTGTCCATTGGCATCGGTCTGATACGTCACCAGGTTTTTACCCAGCCACTGTTTGGCAAATGCATCCACCTCGTCTGTTGTGGACACCAGTTTTACACCGCCGGCCTTGCCCCGACCACCTGCGTGAACCTGTGCCTTTACCACCCACTTGTCGCCACCTATCTCTTTAGCAGCGGCTACCGCTTCTGCTGCAGTTTCTGCAGCAATGCCTTTTGAAACAGGCAATCCGTATTCGGCGAATAGCTGCTTACCCTGGTACTCGTGTAAATTCATAATTCAGAACCTTGTTGAAAAGTTGGATGCCGGAAGCTGGATGTTGGTAGTAAAAGCAAACGGCCGAGCGCAGCGATGGCGCGAGTCCTTCACTTCCAACTTCCAACCTCAAACTTCCAACTATTTAAATCACTTCCGTTTCTTGCGATTCGGCATATGAATGGCATGCCCATTCACAGCCAGAGCAGCTTCCTTAACCGCTTCCGAGAAAGTCGGGTGCCCAAACACCGTCATACCGATATCTTCTGCACTGGCTCCAAACTCCATGGCGATGGCAACCTGCTGCACCAGGTCGGACGCACTTGGGCCGACAATATGGCACCCCAGTATGCGATCGGTATCAGCGTGTGCGATCATTTTGACCATACCGTCCGCTTCGTCGGCAGCGACCGCACGACCGATGGCTAAAAATGGAAATACACCAATGTTGTAAGGCTCACCGGACTGTTTAAGCTCTTCTTCAGTCAAGCCAACAGCGGCAATTTCCGGATGTGTGTAAATAACATTGGGGATAATATCGTAATTCATCGCGGTTTTTTGACCGGCGATGCGTTCCGCCACCATAACGCCTTCTTCCGATCCTTTGTGCGCCAGCATCGGTCCGCGCACGACATCGCCAATGGCCCATACGCCAGGCGCATTGGTGGCACAATAATCGTCAACGAAAATGGAACCGCGTTCGTCAAGATTTACACCACTGTCAGCCGCCAGCAAGCCCTCTGTAAACGGGCGACGACCAACGCATACTATCAACTTGTCAAAAACTTCCTGTTTGGTGCCATCAGCTGTTTCGTAAGTAACATGAACTTCGCCATTTTTTACTTCGCTGCCCGTCACCCGAGCACCCAACCGTATATCCAGGCCCTGTTTTTTAAATATTTTCTGACTCTCTTTGGCAATCTGCTTGTCCATCATTGCCAGAAAGTCAGGCAATGCCTCAAGCAAAACCACCTCTGACCCCAGGCGTTTCCAGACACTTCCCAACTCCAGTCCGATAACACCAGCGCCGATAATACCGAGACGCTTGGGTACGGATTGCAATTCCAGCGCGCCAGTGGAATCAATTATGGACTCGTTGTCTATCGGAGCAACAGGAATATCAATGGGCTGTGAGCCCGTAGCAATAATGACGTTGTCTGCCGCCAGCACCTGCACCTTGTCATCAGCGTCGGTGACCTCCACCTCACGCCCGGCCAACAATCGACCCGTACCATATATAGAGGTAACTCCATTGGCCTTAAACAGAGCGGAGATACCACCAGCCATCTGCTGAACAATTTTTTCTTTCCGAGCAATCATCGCCGGCACATCAATAGTGGCTTCACTAATTTTTATACCGTGCTGACCCATTAAACCCCGAGTCTCATGGTATTTGTGCGAACTATCCAACAGGGCCTTTGACGGAATACAACCTGTGTTCAAACAGGTACCACCGTTTACCGTTTTTCCTTTATTGTCACGCCATTTTTCAACACAAGCGGCTTTCAGGCCCAGTTGTGCGGCGCGGATAGCAGCCACATAACCCGCAGGGCCAGACCCTATAACGATGACATCGTATTTATCAGACATTCTTGTTTACCTGAAATAATGAGTGTTCTGTAAAAATAACCTGTATAAAAAAGTTAAAAATTAAATCTCCAGCAATATTTTGGCCGGGTTTTCGATCATGTCCTTGATAGCCGCCAGAAACTGAACGGCTTCTTTGCCATCGATCAGACGATGGTCGTAGGACAACGCAAGGTACATCATGGGCCGCACAACAATCTCGCCATTTTCGACGACAGGACGTTCCTGAATTTTGTGCATACCCAGAATCGCAGTTTGCGGAGGATTGAGAATTGGAGTGGACAGCAACGAACCAAAAACACCACCATTTGTGATGGTGAAGGTGCCGCCAGTCATTTCTTCAATCGTCAATTTGCCATCGCGAGCACGACCGGCAAATTCGGCAATTTTGCCCTCGACATCAGCGATACTCATCTGGTCTGCGTTGCGAAGGACCGGCACGACCAGGCCACGCTCGGTAGAAACCGCGACGCCAACATCCTGATAACCGTGGTAAACAATGTCACTGCCATCAATAGAAGCGTTAACCGACGGAAAACGTTTGAGCGCCTCTACGGCCGCCCGAACAAAAAAGCCCATAAAACCGAGCCGGGTTCCATCATGAATTTTGGCGAACTGGTCCTTGAATTGTGTGCGCAATGCCATCACCCTGTGCATATCCACTTCATTAAACGTGGTAAGCATTGCCGTATTTTGCGCCACTTGAAGCAGGCGGTCGGCAATTCGGGCCCGCATACGTGTCATTGGCACACGCTTCTCTACCCGCTCACCTGGCGAAATTGCAGCAGGCATGGCATCACCACCAGACTGTGCCGATGCAGCAGGTGCGGATGAGGCAACAGGTTCAGGCGCATTTGTGGCAGGCGCTCGCGGAGCTTGCCAATTCATTACGTCTTCCTTGGTAACACGACCATCTTTGCCGGTGCCACTAATTTTTTGCGGATTGATCCCCTTTTCGTTTGCCAGCTTTCGAGCCGCCGGGCTCACGATTTTATCGCCTTCTGATACAGGCGCTGGCGCCGGTTTGTTGTCCTCGCCAGATGTATCGACAGCGGCAGTTGAGGAATTGGCACTGGCACCGGAATCAATGCGGGCAATTACCTCGTTGCTCTGAACGGTATCACCTTCATTTTTCAGCACTTCCTGCAATACGCCATCAGAGGGTGCAACCACCTCAAGCACAACTTTATCGGTCTCTATATCCACCAACAGGTCGTCGCGTTTAAGCGCTTCGCCAGGCTGCTTGTGCCATGTTGCAATACTGCCTTCCTGAACAGATTCAGGAAACGTTGGGGCCTTGATTTCGACAGACATCGGGCTTGTTCCTTTACGAATAATTAATTGTAAGTCTTTTGGTCTGAAGGGGTTTGGTCTGAAGGGCCGCTAAAGAATGAAGAAGGACGGTGTACCGCCCCTTCAGTCTAAAACCCTTCAGACTATTTACCTTCACTTTCAATCATTAATGCTTCACGAATGAAGCGCTGTTGCTCTTCCAGGTGTGTAGACATATAACCCGCCGCCGGAGCAGCTGATGCTTCACGACCCACATAGTCGAGATAAATATTCGGGTAAAACTGTGCCAGCACTCGGCGCATATGGTGCTGGCTGTTGTACCAGACACCCTGATTAATGGGTTCTTCCTGACACCAGACCACCGAAGCCAGATTTTTATAGCGGCCAATAACATTGGCCAGCATATCGTCGGGGAACGGGTAAAGCTGTTCGATACGAACAATGGCAACATTGTCGATCTGAGACTCTTCTCGTTGTTCGTACAAATGGTAGTACACCTTGCCGCTGCAAAGTATGAGCCGCCTGACTTTGTCAGGGTCTGCGCTGTTATCATCAATCACATTCTGAAAACTGCCATTTGCCAGTTCTTCCAGCGAGGAAGTCGCCAGTTTGTGACGAAGGATCCATTTGGGGCTCATGACGACCAGCGGACGTCGCATGGGGCGAATCGCCTGGCGGCGCAACATGTGAAAGACCTGTGCAGGTGTGGTTGGAATACAAACCTGCATATTGTGTTCGGCACACAATTGCAAAAAGCGTTCGAGACGCGCCGATGAGTGTTCCGGCCCCTGCCCTTCATAACCGTGTGGCAACAACAGGGTAAGGCCACATAACCGGCCCCACTTGTGCTCTCCACTGGCAATAAATTGATCTATAACCACTTGGGCGCCATTGGCAAAATCACCAAACTGCGCTTCCCAGATGGTCAGTCCGTTAGGTGTGGTGGTGGCATAGCCATACTCAAATGCCAGCACCGCTTCCTCGCTCAAAATAGAATCGTAAATATCAAAACGGGGTTGTTCTGGCAGCAAGTGTTTAAGTGGTGTACAGGTTTCGCCACTTTTCTGGTTGTAGATTACTGCATGTCGGTGAGAAAAGGTGCCGCGACCGATATCCTGACCGGTCATGCGCACAATATAGCCTTGTTCAAGCAGCGTGGCATAAGCCAGCAATTCAGCCATACCCCAGTTGAGCGCCAACGCCCCACCGGCCATTTTACGGCGGTCATCGTAAATTTTATTGACCTGTCGCTGCACAACAATGCCTTCTGGCACTTGACTCATTTTATGTGCGACATCCTGAAGTTTGTGCAGCTCGTAGCCGGTATCTCCAGCCACAGTCCAGTCGTGACCAAGATAAGGCGACCAATCTACAAACAGCTCCTTGTTGGGGTTGGTAACCAGGTTGTGGACCACAAAGCGTCCAGTATCCAGCGCATTGCGGTATGCATCGAGATACTTTGTCGCCTCATCCCCGGTAATAACACCTTCATCGGTCAACTGTTTGGCGTAGAGCGCACGAGTGGTTTTGTGGCCGCGGATTTTACTGTACATCATCGGCTGAGTGGTCGACGGCTCATCGGTTTCGTTATGACCGCGACGCCGATAACAAACCAGATCAATAACAATGTCTTTTTTGTATTCGTAGCGATAATCCATTGCCAGCAAAGTGGCGAACATTACTGCGTCGGGGTCATCGGCATTAACATGAATAATCGGTGCCTGCACCATTTTGGCGATATCGGTGCAATACTCGGTAGAGCGAGCGTCATCCTGGCGACTGGTGGTAAATCCGACCTGGTTGTTCAATACAATATGTACAGAGCCTCCAGTTTTGTAGGCGCGGGTCTGTGACATCTGAAAGGTTTCCATCACCACGCCCTGACCTGCAAATGCTGCGTCGCCATGGATCAGAATTGGCACCACCTGCCGACCTTCACTGTCGTTGCGGCGGTCCATTCGAGCACGGCAGGAACCAATAACTACAGGGCTCGCAATTTCCAGGTGAGACGGATTAAACGCAAGGGCCAGGTGAACTTCGCCGCCCGGCGTCATTACATTGGATGAAAAACCCTGGTGATACTTGACGTCACCAGATGTATTAACCAGTCGCTTGCCTTCAAATTCTTCAAACAGTTCTGCCGGGCTTTTGCCCAATACATTGACCAACACATTGAGGCGACCGCGGTGCGCCATACCGAGCACAATCTCTCTGGCGCCGTATTCACCGGCGCGACGAATCAGTCCGTCGAGCATGGGAATCAGACTTTCACCACCCTCCAGACCAAAGCGCTTGGTCCCCGGATATTTGGAATCCAGATGTTTTTCCATACCTTCGGCAGCAGTAAGTCTCTGCAACACTTCAATGCGCGCGGAGCTATCGTAGCTCGGGCGCGAACGGACACTTTCAAAACGGTGCTGTAACCAGCGTTTTTCAGCCAGATCTGTAATGTGGTCTATTTCCGGGCCGACACTGCCACAATAAGTTTGCTCGAGGGCGTCAACAATTTCGCGCAAGGTTGCTTCATCTTTTCCGATAAACAGCGACCCGGTTTGAAACGTGGTATCGAAATCGGCCAGAGTCAGGCCATGGAACTGCAATTCCAGATCCGGTGCACCGCTGCGCTCCATCAATCCCAACGGATCGAGTCTGGCTTTCTTGTGCCCCCGGGCGCGATAGGAGTTGATCAGTTGCAGAACTTTAACTTGCTTGCGTTCGTGCTCTATATTAATCCGGCCGGACCCCGGCGCTGGCGACATTCGCGCCTTGCGACGACCGAGCAGTTCAAAATGCCGCTGAATGGTCGCGTGAGATGTGTCGGGACCACCGCCATTGACACGGGGCAGAGACTCAAAAAATGCGCGCCACTGTTCTGGTACTTCATTGGGGTCGTGGATGTACTGGTCGTAGAGGTCTTCCACATAGCTGGCATTGTTGCCCGAAAAATGGCTGCTGCGGAAAAATTGTTCCATGATGCTGTCGGGCATCTTCGCTTCCTTTGAGCAAGTCCGGAACAAGTATGCGTGCCCCGGATATACATACGCTGTGTCAGTTAGTCGGCCAGGTTACTTAATCGATAGTATTGATCAATGACGGTAAACCCTAGGCACCATGGGCCAGTAGCATATTGCGAATATGGCCAATCGCCCTGGTGGGATTCAACCCTTTTGGGCAGACCGCAACACAATTCTGAATGCCATGACACCGGAATACGCTAAACGGGTCATCCAGTTTGCCCAGACGCTCTTCTACCGCATCATCACGACTGTCGGCCAAAAAGCGCCAGGCCTGCAGCAGGCCTGCGGGGCCAATAAACTTGTCAGGGTTCCACCAGAATGATGGGCAGGACGTGGAACAGCACGCACAAAGTATGCACTCATACAAGCCATCCAGTTTGGCCCTGTCTTCGGGTGACTGCAGGCGCTCAATAGCCGGAGCCGGCGTGCTGTTTTGCAGCCAGGGTTCAATTTTGGCGTACTGGGCATAAAACTGACTCATATCGACAACCAGATCACGCACAACCGGCAAGCCCGGCAAGGGGCGGAGCACCAGTTTACCTTTGGTTACCGCTTCCGAAAGCGGCATGATACAGGCCAGCCCATTGCGACCGTTGATGTTCATGCCGTCTGAACCACACACACCCTCCCGGCATGAGCGCCGGTAGGCCAGACTCGGGTCCTGCGCTTTCAGCAATTCCAGCACATCCAGCACCATCAGGTCCTTGCCCTGGGTATCGACCTGGTAGCTCTTCATATAGGGAGCACTGTCGGTCTCAGGGTTATAGCGATAGATTTCTACGTTCAAACTATTGCTCATATCGATCTCTTTACCTTAAGTAAGTTACCCTTAGTAAGTCCGCGCCTTGGGCTGGAAGGTTTCAACGGTTTTGGGCGTAAAGTTCACTGCACGCTTGTCAACGCGTTTGTCTGTCGGAAAGTAAAGCGAGTGACAGAGCCAGTTTTCATCGTCACGTTCCTGAAAGTCGTCGCGGGCATGAGCGCCACGAGACTCTTTGCGTTCCTCTGCTGTAATGGCAGTGGCTTCAGCAACCTCCAGCAAATTTTGTAGCTCCAGGGCTTCTATACGGGCGGTGTTAAACGCATTGCTTTTATCATCGAGTCTGACATTTTCGATGCGGGGGCGCAGATCTGCCAGCTTCTTGATGCCTTCTTTCATAAAATCACCACGGCGGAACACCCCGAAATGATTCTGCATGATGTTTTGCAGTTCGCTACGGAGCTCTGCTGCACCCTCACCCTTAACGGAAGCACCATCACCGGAAGCGTTGATTCTGTTGAGGCGCGCCATTGCTGCGTCTATATCAGAATCACTCGCGTTTGCCAGCTCCACGCCTTCGCGCAGCTGCTTTTCGATAAACAGGCCTGACGCACGGCCAAATACCACCAGGTCCAGCAGCGAATTACCTCCCAGGCGATTGGCGCCATGTACCGATACACAAGCCACTTCGCCACAAGCGTAAAATCCCGGGATAACCGTATCGTTTCCGTCGGCGTCTCGAGTCAGCGCCTGACCGTTAACATTGGTTGGAATACCACCCATCATATAGTGACAGGTCGGCACCACCGGAACCGGTTCCCTGGCCGGATCAGCGTGCGCAAACGTTTTGGATAACTCGCAAATACCCGGCAAGCGACTGTTGAGTACCTCTTCGCCCAGATGATCAAGTTTCAGGTAGACGTGATCGCCGTTTTCACCACAGCCCCGACCCTCCAGAATTTCCATTGTCATGGAGCGGGCAACCACATCCCGGGAAGCCAGATCTTTGGCATTGGGCGCATAACGCTCCATAAAGCGTTCACCATCCTTGTTGATCAGATAGCCACCCTCGCCTCGGCAACCTTCGGTAACCAATACACCCGCACCGGCAATACCCGTGGGGTGAAACTGCCACATTTCAATATCCTGCACGGGAAATCCGGCACGCAACGCCATGCCGACACCATCCCCCGTATTAATATGAGCGTTGGTGGTGGACGCGTAAATTCGACCCGCACCACCGGTTGCCAGCACCGTGGCTCTGGACCTGACATAGACCACCTCGCCATCTTCTATATTAATAGCGATAACACCAACAACTGCGCCGTCACTGTTTTTCACCAGGTCTATGGCAAACCATTCGTTGAGGAAAGTGGTGTTGTTTTTCAGGTTGTTCTGATAGAGGGTGTGCAACAGCGCATGACCGGTCCGATCGGCAGCAGCGCAGGTACGGGCGGCTTGTCCACCTTCGCCAAAGTTCTTTGACTGCCCGCCAAACGGGCGTTGATAAATACGGCCTTCTTCAGTGCGGGAAAATGGCAGCCCCATGTGCTCAAGCTCAAACACCGTCTCGGGTCCAACCGAGCACATGTATTCAATAGCGTCCTGATCACCGATATAGTCAGAACCTTTCACGGTATCGTACATATGCCAGCGCCAGTCATCCTTCGGGTCGGCACTTGCGATGGCGCAGGTAATCCCGCCCTGGGCCGATACAGTGTGTGAACGCGTCGGAAACACTTTGGTAATAACAGCGGTTTTAAATCCTGACTGGGCCATCTGAAGAGCTGCGCGCATGCCAGCGCCACCACCGCCAATTACAATACCGTCAAAGGTAATAGTTCTGATAGTCATGTAGTCAGATTCCCCAAAGAATATCAATTGCCCAAATGACGTAAATAATCACGACCGCCATCAATCCCAATTGCAATACCACACGCAATGCCGTGGCTTTTGCACCCATCAAGCGGGTTGTGACGTAATCCATAAGCACTCCCCAAACCCCAATCCACGCATGGGCCGCCAGAGACAGTACCGCCAGCAAACTGAAAATACGCATTGCCAGACACTGATGCAGCTGTGCCCACTGCGTATATTGCAGATCGGGATTGGCCACCAGCCAGGCAACCACAAAAATAATGTATGCGCCCAGCACTACTGCGCTGACACGCTGAATCAGCCAGTCATACAGACCGCTGCGACCAAAACTTGTGACTGACGTTACCATAACCAAACTCCCGCCAATATAATAAGAAGCGCCGTGGTGACCATAACAATCTTCGCACCCAGGCGCCCACCTTCAAGTGATTCACCAATACCACAATCCATGAGCAAATGTCTGATGCCGGCAACAAGGTGGTACGCCAGCCCGGCAAAGATCAGCAACATAACCAATTTGGCCCAGACCGAAGCGAGGCAGGCCTTAACGCTGTCGAAACCCTCGGGGCCGGACAAACTGCTGTCCAGCATCCACAACAGCAAAGCCGTTGCAAATAACAGTGCCACGCCAGATATGCGATGGAGGATTGAAGCTATTGCAGTAATTGGAAAATGAATGGTCCGGATATCAAGATTCACTGGTCTCTTGTTGTTCACAGTTCGTGTCACCCTAATTTGTTGCAACTCTGGATTTTGCACAGCGGTTTTGCACAGATTGCTTTCGTTGCATTAACTGGTTTCGTTACCACCGCGGCTGATATACCCAACACCGCTGAAAAGAGATCTTTTCAAAACGAAGGAGCTGGCACACAGAAAACCGCAACACCACCCCCCAAAAGCGGGGCGAATTATAGGTTTGTTGGCATCCGATTACAATGAGATACCCGGCTTTTACGCGATGTTTGGCGGGTTTAACGCAATTGTAAAATAATTACAGTCAATTCCTGGCCATTTCGCGTGAGCGATGTGGTGTGGAAGGCCAACAAGTAACTCCGGAGGTCTCTTTTTCAGGGGTAATATCTGTGAATAATAGTGATTATATTTGACAATCCAGCTGTCAGAGCATAAGTTTCCCGCGTTTGCCATCCAGCCCAAACAGGTCAAAACTCGGGTTAAAACCTGTTAATTATTTACATTTATCGCAAACATGCGATGTTTTCCAAGGAGTTTTGTATGTCTGAACAACCGACCGCCAAAAGCAGTGCCACTATAAGCATCGAAGGTTTGCAAAAACCGGTCGAGCTGCCTGTCTACGGAGGCACTTTGGGTCAGGATGTTGTTGACGTCAGTCCATTGGCTCAAAACGGTTACTTTACCTACGACCCCGGTTTTGTGGCCACCGCATCATGCGAATCGAAAATCACCTATATTGATGGCGATAAAGGCATCTTGCTGCACCGGGGCTACCCTATAGAGCAACTGTCCGAACAGTCGGATTACCTGGAAACGTGCTACCTGCTACTCAATGGCGAGCTGCCGAATGCGCAAGAAAAAGACGATTTTTTAAGCAACATCACTTACCACACCATGGTAAATCGCTCTATTGAAACATTTATGAACGGCTTTCGGTATGACGCGCACCCCATGGCGATGATGTGCGGTGCTGTTGGCGCTCTGTCGTCGTTCTACCATGACTCTCTGGATATCTCCAACCCCCAGCATCGCATGATTTCAGCGCATCGGCTAATTGCCAAGATGCCCACCATGGCAGCCATGTGCTACAAGCATTTTATCGGCCAGCCTTTTATGTATCCGGATAATGCACTAAGTTATGCCGAAAATTTTCTGCATATGATGTTTAACACGCCTTGCGAACACACCAAAATTGATCCGGTATTATCCCGCGCCATGGATCGCCTGTTTCTGCTTCACGCCGATCACGAACAAAACGCTTCCACGTCCACCGTCAGACTGGCCGGTTCATCCGGCGCCAATCCGTTTGCCTGTATCGCTGCCGGCATTGCCGCGTTATGGGGACCAGCTCATGGAGGCGCAAACGAAGCCGTACTGAATATGCTGAACGAAATTGGCGACGAAAGCCGTATTGGCGAGTTTATCAAGCGCGCCAAAGACAAGGACGATCAGTTTCGTCTGATGGGCTTTGGCCATCGCGTGTACAAGAACTTTGACCCGCGTGCCAAGGTAATGAAAGAAACCTGTGATCAAGTGCTCGGAGCAATGGGCAAGGAAAACGACCCGCTGTTGCGCATCGCCAAACAACTGGAAAAGATCGCTCTGGAGGATGAGTATTTTGTAGAGCGCAAACTCTATCCAAATGTGGACTTCTATTCCGGCATTATTCTAAAAGCACTGGGCATTCCGGTAGAAATGTTTACCGTAATATTCGCCACAGGCCGAACCGTGGGCTGGATTGCGCACTGGAACGAAATGATCAGCAACCCCTATCGTATCGGTCGCCCGCGACAACTCTACACCGGACATAATGTCAGGGACTATGTGGATATGGACAAAAGGTAAGCTATCCGCTAGATTGCCAAAAAGCCGCCCCGGGGCGGCTTTTTTGTTGGAAGTTGGAAGTTGGAAGTTGGA
>JBNKFQ010000268.1:0-3385 GCA_050289385.1 Porticoccaceae bacterium
GCTGGAACAGGACGAGGCAGAGGCACTGGCCTGGCGGCTGCTGGCGACACTGGCCGGGGCGTGCTCGGCCGGTGAAGTGCTGCTGATCTCGCTTGGCGCGACCAAGGGCACTGCCACGCTCGATTGCGGAATCCCGGCCCAGTTGATTGCCGAGGATGACATTTTCTCCGCCCGCGCAAAGCCAGCCACGGGCGGGCTCAGCGCCGGTTTGTTCGGCGCCGGGTTCAGTCTGCGCCTGGCGCGGGCAGAGGCGCACGCAGCAGGTGGCGAACTGGAACAGGTGGAGGATCGGGTAAGGCTCTCGCTGCCGCTCTTGACCGCATCGGGCGGCCTGCCTAGCGATGAACCTGCGAGGCGGAGCAAGAAGGGGCTGGCACAAAGCTAGCACCGCTCCGCGACAGGTGGAGCCGCTTTTTGATTTCCATGCTTGATCCCCCTGCAAGTGGATCGCGAGCCCGCTTTGCGCCCGGTTTCGGCCAGCGTGTCTTGCTGACCGTTGATACCGAAGAAGATTTTGACTGGGACGCGCCTTTCAGCTCAACCGGTTTCGGGCTCGACCATGTCATGCGGCTGCGCAAGTTCCAGGAATTCTGCGAAGGGATGCAGGTCAGCCCGGTCTATCTGATCGACTGGCCGATCGTGACGTCGGAACTGGCGGTGGAAATGCTGTCCGATGCGGTGAAAAGCGGCAAGGCAGAGGTGGGCATCCAGCTGCATCCGTGGGTCAACCCGCCAAAGACCGAAGAGGTCAACGATTACAACAGTTATGCCGGAAACCTGCCTCCCCAGCTGGAACGCGAGAAATTCTTTCGCCTGCGGGACGAAATCGCAGCCCGTTTCGATACCCAGCCGCTGATCTATCGCGCCGGGCGCTATGGGCTGGGGCCCAACTCTGCCACCAATCTCAAGGATGCGGGCGTGGCGATCGATACTTCGGTGCGCGCCAATTTCGATTACAGCGAGGGCCATGGGCCCGATTATTCGCACCATCCGCTGTGGCCCTATTGGGTGGACCGGGAACGGCAATTGCTGGAACTGCCCGTCACCAGCGTATTCTGGGGTATGTTGCGCAAACAGGGCCAGTCACTGTTCCCGCTAAGCCAGCGTGTGCCAAAACTGGCGGGTGTTTTCTCTCGCCTGGGGCTGTTGGAGCGGATCGCGCTGACGCCCGAAGGGGTGACAGCGGAAGAGGCAATCCGCGGCATCGATATTGCCGTGGACGATGGCCTGCCAATCCTGGTGCTGTCATTCCATTCGCCCTCGCTCGATATCGGCTACACCCCCTATGTCCGCAGCGAAGAGGATCTGGACCGCCTGTACGACTGGTTCCGGCAGGTCTATGCCTATTGCCGCAAGCTTGGTGTCACACACACCAGCGTGGCTGAAATCATGGATGCGGAAGACCCCTTGTTCATTCTATATACCTCAGGTTCTACCGGTAAGCCAAAAGGCATGGTACACACTACTGCCGGTTACATGGTTTATACCGCCTATACATTTAAAAACGTATTTCAGTATAGGGAGCATGATGTTTATTGGTGTACAGCCGATATTGGTTGGATAACAGGCCACAGTTATATTGTTTATGGCCCTTTAGCCAATGGTGCAACAACCGTGATGTTTGAAGGCGTGCCAAGTTATCCAGATTTTGGCCGTTTTTGGGAAGTAGTGGAAAAACATAAAGTAAACCAATTTTATACAGCACCAACTGCCATTCGTGCATTGGCCAAACAGGGTGTTGATTTTATAGAAAGTCATGATTTGTCCTCATTAAAGGTATTGGGGTCTGTAGGTGAACCTATTAATGAAGAAGCTTGGCATTGGTATAACGACAATGTAGGCAAAAAGAAATGCCCGATTGTAGATACTTGGTGGCAAACAGAAACAGGGGGTATTATGGTATCACCGTTACCTTTTGTAACACCGACAAAGCCCACTTACGCTACATTGCCCTTTCCAGGCATTCAACCGGCACTTATGGATGAAGTAGGAGAAGAACTAAAAGGAAATCAAGTGGAAGGACGTTTGTGTATTAAATTCCCTTGGCCAAGTATGGCAAGAACCATTTGGGGTAATCACGAACGTTATAGGGAGACTTATTTTTCTGCTTTTGAAAACAAATATTTTACGGGTGATGGTGCTTTGCGCGATGAGGTTGGATATTACCGAATTACAGGGCGTGTAGACGATGTCATTATTGTTTCCGGCCATAATTTAGGCACTGCGCCTATTGAGGATGCTATAAATGAACATCCGGCAGTGGCAGAATCAGCTATTGTTGGGTTTCCACACGATATCAAAGGCAATGCTTTGTATGGCTTTGTGATTTTAAAAGATACAGGCGAATCGCGTGTACAGGATAATTTACGTAAGGAAATCAACCAAATCATTACCGAACATATTGGCCCTATTGCAAAGTTGGACAAAATTCAATTTACTAGTGGTTTGCCAAAAACGCGTTCGGGAAAAATAATGAGACGTATTTTGCGTAAAATTGCTTGTAAGGATACTTCTAGTCTTGGTGATACGAGTACGTTGCTGAATCCAGAAGTAGTGCAAGAGATTATAGATAATGCTTTATAATAATAGAATGTCATGCTGATCTTGTTTCAGCAACTAGCCTTAGCATACAATCGCCCTTAGTTAATCTTCGGGCGATATTTTTTTGAAATAATCACAATTTTATTGTCATTAGTATCGGTTGTGAAAAACAAATAGTTGTCGCCACCATCTTTTAGATTCAATTTTTTTCGAATTTGTTGCACTGTTTCAGGGAAGTTTCGCGTAGTGATATTTGCTTTTTTAAGTCCTGTTTTTTTTAACTCTTTTTTATTATAAGGTATTATGTTTTCGATTTTAAATTGTCTGCCTGGAAAATCACTAATTGGGAATTCACTGGTGTACAAATGTGAATGTTTATGAAGTTTGAAGATGTTTAATTTCTCCGAAACGGAATCAAATCCCCCTGATTTTAAAATAGCAGCATTGGGTTCGTATAAATAGTTTAAGGGTTTGTAATATTTTGAACTGGATGTTTTTTCATCATCAAAAATGAATTCAAAATATTCATTTTTATTTTTTTTAAGATTAGCCGTTTTAATAGTAATGGCATCATTGCAACCGTTTTCTAAGACCCAAAGCAATTCCTTAACTTCATTATTTACGGCAATTACATGAATGTTTTTTATGTATTTTAATTCGCTAATACCAACAGAAATATCAAGTAAAGGGGATGTTTTGATTAGGATATTTTTAGAATGTTTAAAAAGTAAATCCAAATGCTCTGGTATGTTAGGTAAACAGTCATTTAAAAAAAACACCTTCCCTTTACTGTCATGGCGCCTGGATGGGTCTACATAAATCCAATCGAACTGTTGATTGCTTA
>JBNKFQ010000269.1:0-3498 GCA_050289385.1 Porticoccaceae bacterium
CCTTCTGGTGTAGGTTTGGCTGAATCCACTATCGATATTGATAATCCATATCGGTCGAATGCCGTAGATAAGTACGGTCAGTTGCGTCTGGTAGGTAATAAGTTGAGCGATAAAAACGGCAATCCTGTTCAGTTGCAAGGCATCAGTGCTCACGGATTACAATGGTTTCCTTTGGTTGATAATCAAACGATTCCCTATACAGCAGAATTTTTTGGTGCAGAAGCCATTCGTTTAGCCATGTATATTGAAGATTACGCTCCAACGGATCCTAGCGATTTCTGGGGTGGTTACATGGCCGACAAAAGCGCGCAATTAGCGCGTGCTGAGGAAGCTATTGAGGATGCAATTAATGCCGGTATGTATGTTCTTGTAGATTGGCATATTCACAACACTCCTGGTAAGTATACAAATGAGGCTAAAGAATTCTTCCAGTATATTTCACAGAAATACGGCCATTTGCCGAATATTATTTATGAAATTTGCAACGAACCCGTTTCGGTTAGCTGGTCGACTGGAATTAAGCCGTACGCTGAGACAATGATTTCTGCAATCCGTGCAAACGATCCAGATAATATCATTATTGTGGGTACTCCAAATTGGAGTCAGGACGTTGATGCTGCTGCGCAAGACCCGCTATCTGGCAGCAACCTTATGTATGCATTCCATTACTACGCAGCGACTCATGATATTAACCAGATGAAAAATAAGGTTCAGACCGCTTTGAATGCAGGTTTGGCAATCTTTGTTTCCGAGTGGGGTTCTTCAGACGTAGGCACATCATATTCGAATTTTGATGTTGCTGCGCAATGGATGGATTTCATGAATCAAAATAAGTTGAGCTGGATCAACTGGTCTTTGGGTAATAAAGATGAAGCGTCTTCAATCTTGAAACCAACTACGCCAATGTCCGGTCCATGGGTTGATTCCGATTTGACTGAAGCGGGCAAATGGCTAAAACCTTACTTTGATTCTCCAGAAGGAAGTAATGGTAGTGGTGCTGTGAATACAAGTTCCTCAGTATCGAGCGTCGCTAGCTCAGTGGTAAGTGTTAGCTCTACAGTAAGCGTAAGTTCAGTCGCGAGTGTTGCCAGCACGACAACCAGTAGTACTTCTTCTGTTGCTACAGATACTACCTCTAACCCAAGCATCATTGAGGGTGAAGCCTATAGCTATGTCGCATCCGGTTCTGTGCAAGATGTTGGCGGTGCTTTGGGTTACTTTGATACCGGTGATCAGGTGGCTTATAACTCAATTGATCTGACTGGCGTTACCTCGGTGAAGATCACTTACGGTTCAGGTAGTGGTGGTAATTTTGAATTGCGAGCTGACCATGCCGGTGGAACCAAGTTGTTGTCTTACGCTGCACAAAATACGGGTGGCTTTGGAAATATGGTCCAAGTCTCTGTGAATTTATCTGCAACTGTCTCTGGCAGTCACACGGTGTTTTTGGTGGGCACTTCCGGTGGCGGGATCATGAATTTGGATAAGATTGAATTGGTGAAGTCAGCTCCTGTCAACTCCAGTACAGCAACTGCTCCATCAACCTTCACCATTGAAGCTGAAAATTTTAATCAAATGGCAGCAGGTTCAGTCCAATCTGTAGGTAATGCCTTGGGGTATCTTGATCAAGGGGATCATGTTGCTTACTACTATGTCGATATGACTGGCGTAACAGCGATCAAATTGGTGTATGGCTCTGGTAACCAAGGTAATGTTGAGTTTCACGTGGATAGCGGTTATGGCCCTCTGGTTATGTCAACTTATATTGCCAGTACCGGTAGTTACAACACTATGAGAGAGCTTACCGTTAAGGTGTCACAGCCGTTGTCTGGTTATCGTAACCTCTATTTAGTCGGTACGTCTGGCTATGGAATTATGAATCTGGATAAAATTATCTTGATTAAATAATTCCGACTGGCTGTCTAGCCTGGTCAAAGGCCCGCTCTTGCAGCGGGCTTTTTGTTTTTTCACCGAGGGGAGGCGGTTAGATGGACTCTCTTTTGGTTATCGGTATGCTCTGGTAAAAGCGTCTTAAATGACGGTAGGGCTCGCCGACTCACAGCACCAAATAAAAAAGCCCCGCTAATGCGAGGCTTTTTTATTTGGTACCAGAGGCCGGACTCGAACCGGCACGGGGGATAAGCCCGGCGGATTTTGAATCCGCTACGTCTACCAATTTCGCCACTCTGGCAAGTGATCGATGATCCACGATGTGTGAAAGTGGGCGGCATTATAACAGTGCTTTTGCGTCCGTCAATAAGTTAGGAAGTATAACCACCGATTTTTTTCATGTTGGATGTCCGGGACTGCATAGGATTTGCTGTCAAGGGGATTCAAGTACTTAATTTGTGCCGTTTTAGACCTGAGGCATAGGTTCTCTGCCCGCAAAGCCGGTCCTATCGCAGTATCCGAGCAAAATAAAACCCAGGCGGTGACCGAAGGGGATGAACTCAAAGTCAAATTGCTATACCCTTGCGCCTTCTTTTTGGCTGACTATATCGAACAGAATTTCTCTCTGGAAATCCTGCCGGAACGAGTTTGGGTTAAGAATCTATGCGCAGAGAAAGTTTTCATTACGAACTGCCCGAAGAGCTGATTGCCAAGGCGCCAGCAATTGAGCGCAGCGGCAGTCGTCTACTGTATTTGGATGGAGACTCCAGAGAAATGGCCGATCGTCAGTTCGCAGATATTCTGGACTATGTCCAGGCTGGCGATTTGATGATTTTCAACGATACACGCGTCATACCTGCGAGAGTATTTGGTCATAAAGCCAGCGGAGGCCAAATTGAAATCCTGGTGGAACGAATTCTCGATGTCGATCATATTCTAGCGCACGTGCGCGCCAGTAAATCGCCTAAGGCTGGTAGTTTGTTAATCCTTGAAGATGGCACCCGGGTCTTAGTGGGAGAGCGTCGAGATGCACTATATGAATTGCGTTTTGAAAAAGGCGTAAATGCCTTAGCTGTGCTAGAGCACATTGGTCATATGCCACTACCGCCCTATATAGATCGTCAAGATGAGCTTGCAGATCGGGAGAGGTATCAGACTGTATATGGTAAACATCTCGGCGCTGTAGCCGCACCAACCGCGGGCTTGCATTTTGATGAACCCATGCTGCAGCAACTGCGTGAGAAGGGTGTGGAGCTGGATTTTGTTACCCTGCATGTGGGGGCGGGGACCTTCCAGCCAGTGCGCGTCGACAATATATACGAGCATCATATGCACAGCGAAGTCATGGCAATATCGCCTGAGGTCTGCGCCAAGGTCAAGGCGACTAAAGCCGCCGGGGGGCGCGTTATTGCGGTTGGTACGACGAGCGTACGCTGCCTTGAAACCGCGGCTCAAGGTGGGGAGATTCAAGCATATCAAGGGGAGACCAATATATTTATCTACCCGAGTTACCAATTCAAGGTTGTGGATTGCCTGGTTACAAACTTTCATCTGCCGGAATCCACACTGTTGATGTTGGTTAGCGCTTTTGCTGGGTATGATGAAATC
>JBNKFQ010000270.1:0-4919 GCA_050289385.1 Porticoccaceae bacterium
CGCTGAGAAACGCTTGCGCTTCCAACTCTATCCCTTCTGACTTTGTTTTTCCCGCATTCAGATAAACACTATATTCACAACCATCAAATGTAGTCCGCACTGGAATACCCTCCCAGTCGATGCGAAACGCTGCCGCGTTAACCGTCAGGCGCCCGTCCAGAATTGACGTCTTTGCACCAATTTCGTAGTTTTTGGTGGTATCGGAATCCAGTTGATCGGGAATGTCGTAGCCAATCTGGTCAATGGTGCCATCGTTGTTGTTGTCACACTGGATTTTCGCCAAGGCATTACCATTCACCAAACGCCCCATACGAAAGCCCTCGGCGTACTGGCTATAGAACATCACATCATCATTTGGCTTCCAGTCCAGGCTGGCCTTGATAGTACTTCCGTCCTGATTTTTTGAGTGCTTCTGTTGAATCACACGTGGTGTAATATAAAACAGATCCGCCAACTGATCGAAACCGCGAGAATAATCAAATAACCTGGCCCCGAGCGATGCGGTGAATTGCTCAGCAAAGGTGTAAGACACTTCACCAAACACCGCTTTTTGTTCGCCGTAGCCCTCCGAACCGCCGTATTGATAATAGAGGAAGGGTGTATTTTCTTCTTCCTCGGCACTGCCACTCCAGGTTGTGCTGGCAAAATACCTCGTTTGATTATCTTCGTAATACATGCCAGCCAGAAACTGAAATGGACCATCAAACTGCGAGGCCAACCGTATTTCCTGAACAAAAACATTCTGGTCTCTGTCATTGAGGATTGAATAGGGAGCACCACCCAGAGCAAACGCAAAGTCACCCTTGCTCTGTCCGTCGTTATACAGCCAAGACGTTGAACTGGTCAGCTTGGCCCACGACAGATCATAATCAACTACAAAATTCACCAGATTCAACTCATGCGTCAATTGCTCGTAATCGCTACCGATTGGATCCACATTGAGGCGCGCCTGTTGAAAATTACCGGCCAGACTGAGGTCAACTTCAGGAAAGCCGTCCTGTTCCTGCTCTTGATTGATGTAGGTCAGTGTAATATCCAGATCATCGGCCGGTCGCCACAAACCCGCCAAACGCAGACCAGTGACCACACTATGACCAATATCACCCCGGTCCCGGGCGACCGCACCCAAAGATACTGCTGTTTCCGCCCACGGCTGTATCTGGCTGGCCAGTACATTGTCGATATAACCGCTGTCGTCAAACCGGTAGGCGACAGCACGCAACGCAAACACATCTTCTTTCAGCGGTGCGTTGAGTACCGCTTGCAGGCTGGTATTGATACCGCCAGAACCTCCTGTGCTGGAAACACCCGAGGTAATTTCGCCCTCTGTTTCAGTGAGGTTGGGACTGGCGGGAATCGTGCGCACCACACCGCTCATGGAGCCAGCACCATATATGGTTCCCTGTGGGCCTCGCAGTATTTCGACGCGCTGGACATCAACCATTTTGATATCCGGGCTACCTGAGCTACCGTCGTTGCTGGGAACAGTCAGCCCGGTAAGCGGCATCTCACCAAAGTAGGCAGCCGCGGTTGGATCTTCTGTCTGAGGACCACCGGTAATACCGCGAATAATAATTTGATTGCGGCTATTGCCACGCTCCTGAAACGTTACCCCCGGCATGGTGCTCAGGTAGCCATCAAAACCAACGGCCCCCATTTTTTCGAGGCTTTCTGCGCTCAGCGCAGAAACCGCCATCGGCGCATCTCTCAGCCCGCCTTCGCGCCGTGTCGCAGTGATTATAATTTCTTCTACTAACTCCGATTTACTGTCAGCAGAATCCGACCGGGCCGTACCTGCATTACCGGTTTCTTTTTTTACCACCAAAGAGTCTTCCGACGTAAATTCGTAAGTCAGACCCGTGTTTTTTAGCATGACATTCAGCGCTTCCGCCAAGGTGTATTCACCCTTGATGTCTGGCAATTTAATCTGGTTGACCACATCACTGGTAAAGAATATTTGAAACCCGGAACTCTGCCCCAGTTGCACTAACGCCGGGCCAGCCATA
Source organism: Porticoccaceae bacterium (assembly GCA_050289385.1). Classification (GTDB taxonomy): domain Bacteria; phylum Pseudomonadota; class Gammaproteobacteria; order Pseudomonadales; family Porticoccaceae; genus JBNKFQ01. The sequence continues at coordinate 2,007 of JBNKFQ010000270.1, forward strand.
TTACCGTCGATATCGAGATTGAGTTTTCCCGTATCAGCCTGTGACGATGACATTACCGCCGAGGCCATACTTAAAACCATCAGGCCAGACCTTAGCTTGCTCATATGATCTGTCATTTCCCACCTCTTTTTTAATTTGAACCATCGAATATTAAAAGAATCTCACAATTATTTTTGCCGATTCATAAGAGACAACGGTTCAAAAATTTAAAATCCTGTTTTTTACTCCATTTGGTTTGAACTTATTTTTTTCTATCGTAAATCACAATCCGGTCAAAGTGGGTGACTACTTTGATCGGCACGGTGTTCTGCAGGCTCATCAGAGCATTGGACAAACGATCGACACGAACCACCGCATAGATTTTGCGATCCATCAACGCGCTGCTTTCGAGCAATATTTTCTTTCCGGAATAGCGATTGAGTTCCTGAACTACTTCACCCAATGGCACGTTTTCAAACACCAACATGCCACTGCGCCATTGCTGCCGACTCGCCACATTCGGGTCAGCGTATGCAAGCAGTTCCTTGCTATCATAATCGTATTCGGCAATGGTTCCCGCCGTTACCTTGCGCTGCCCCGGAAACGCCAGTGATATCACTTGTCCGTCAACAGGTTTCAATAGCGACGCCTCATTTGACACATTATCCTCTCTGGCATGGATGGCAACAGTTCCTTCAATAACCGCCATGGTAAACCTGTCGGGGGATTTGAGCACGTTGAATGCCGTACCCAACACACTGATCGAACGCTCGCCGAGATCGACCCGAAACGGACGCTGGGCATCTCCGGCAACCTGGAAATAGGCTTCACCGCGCTCGAGGATGACCCGCCGCAACTCACCAGACATCTCTACCATTAAACTGGTACCGGTATTCAGAGTAATTCGCGAACCATCGGTGAGCGTGATCTCTTTTTGTTCACCCACACGTGTCACGTAGCGGTCTATCTGACTATCGCTGGATACCGGTAGCTGATAGCGAAAAAAGCCCACGGTCAACGCGATCAGAATCGTCGCGGCCATCGCCCACACACGCCAGCGGCGACGCGAATGTGTGGGTTGCGCCGAATAGCGCATCAGCACATTTTGTATATCACCATCGCTGGCAATGTCTTCAAGATCGGCCAACAAGCGGGTGGCTTTTAACAATTCTTTGCGGTATGCCGGGTAATTCTCGCCAAGTCGCATCATCCGTTCTTCATCATCAGCGTTGGGGTTGCCACTGAACAGACACAAGCTGTCTGCGGCAACGGTTTCGGCCATTCCCCGATAGTAATTTTTACCAGTGAATTTCACTCCGACCTCCCGGATTCGCAATCAATCTCGCTCAAGTACATGACAGCCTGTTTGATGTAGTGCTCTACCTGTTTACTCGAAACCCCCATTGCTGCGGATATTTCCCGATAACTCTTGTTGCCAAAACGGTGCAGGATAAAAGCATCCCTCCATTTTTCTTTCATACCCATCAGCACATTCTTCACCCGTTCCAAATCCTGCCTGGCCTGCAACTGCTCATCAAGAGATGCGGTCCCAGGTTCTTCATCACGGTTGTGTCGGGTTTGCTCGTCCAGGTACTTTTGGCGGGTTTTGTGGCGGCGCTCATGATCCAGAATCAGGTTGTCTGCAACCTTGATAATAAAAGAACGCGCTTTGGCGGATCCGGGTTTCGTGATGCGATCCAGTTCGTTCATTTTCGCGAGGCGCGCAAATACATCGTGTTCAATATCTTCCCGATCTTCACGGAAGCGTGTCATTCGAACCTTGAGAAAAGCTCGCAAGGAAGCGCCATGCTCGGCTAACAACTGCTCCAGCATGTGCTTGCGTGACTGTGGCTTGCGGTCTGTGAGACCGATTACATTGCTATTTTTCATCAGTGGCAACAGTTTGGCCTGCGCTTTGCGTATATGACATTTCCTCCCTATAGAGACAACGTCTCAGCCACAAATATTCCTGCACCCTACCCCAACTTTTTTTATGCATCTGATTTTATTGACCTTTTTATGATTCCGGGACGTGAGAATCTTGATGTAATGGATCAAAACAACAAAACCGCGAAGACTGAGAGTGTGGTTTACACTATAGATTATCTGTCGGTACAGTAGTGGTGTAGAGATGCTGAAAGCAATACTGTTTGATTTAAGTGGTGTTCTGTACACAGGTAACCGCGCCGTGCCAGGTGCGATGGAGGTGGTGGATCGCGCTCGCACAAGTTCACTGAAAACCGCATATGTCACCAATACATCAAGAAAAACCCGGCAACAGATACTGAGCGATCTGAACAAACTTGGTTTTGCGCTGAATGCCGAAGAGCTGATTACCGCCACGGAAGTGGCAAAACAATGGATCCAGGAACGCCAGTTAAGGCCCTGGTGTCTGGTGCACGAAAATATTCGCGACGAATTCTCAGACCTGGATCAAACCGACCCCAACGCGGTACTGATTGGTGATGCCGCAGAAGAATTTAACTATCAGAACCTGAACCAGGCTTTTCAACTTTGCCAGACAGGCGCAGCTTTGGTGGGTATTGGCTACAACCGCTATTTCAAACTGGGCAATCAGTTGCTGTTGGATGCCGGTCCGTTTATCAAGGCCATAGAGTTCGCCGCTTCTGTAAAAGCCAATATTATCGGCAAACCCAATGCGGCGTTTTTCCACCAGATTTTAAGTTCGATATCCGTCGAACCCGGGGAAGCCCTGATGATTGGTGACGATGTGTTCGGTGATATTGAAGGAGCCTTGCGTGCAGGTATGCAAGGTTGTCTGGTACGGACAGGAAAGTACCAGCCAGGAGACGAACAAAAAATTTCGGGGCAGTTCCATGTGGTCGACTCGGTGGTACAGGCGGTTGAACTTGCTTTAAACAGCTAACAAGCAGAATAACTGCTTATTGAAAAAATGTTTGTCTGTTCCGTACC
>JBNKFQ010000271.1:0-12356 GCA_050289385.1 Porticoccaceae bacterium
CTTTGGCCGATGGGCAAGCTGTCAGCGTCAAATTGCGCGGAGGCAAACTGAATATTGAGCCATCGACCTGGCACCCCGAGTTTGGTCGGGTTGTCGCAAATCAATGTCTGGTCATTGACATTATTGGTCAAAGGCTCGAAACAGAAATTACTTATCATTTATGAGAATTCTTTTTTTAACAGATAATTTTCCTCCCGAGTCCAACGCACCAGCGACTCGTACCTGGGAGCATGCACGCGAATGGGTAAAAGCCGGGCATGACGTCACAGTGATTACTTGTGCGCCGAATTTCCCTGAAGGCCGATTGTTTGACGGTTATAAAAACGCCTGGCGCAGCAGGGAAAATGTCGACGGAATAGATGTACTCAGAGTAAAAAGTTTTATTACCGCAAATGAAGGTTTTTTGCTGCGCACGCTTGATTTTGTCTCCTTTATGATAACTTCGTTTTTTGCGGGTCTGTTTCAGAAAAGGCCGAATGTGATTGTGGCAACATCGCCACAATTTTTTACGGCAGTGTCGGGATGGGCCTTGTCGGCGGTGAGGAGAAGGCCTTTTGTCTTTGAATTAAGAGATATCTGGCCGGCATCTATTACTGCGGTGGGGGCTATGCAAGACTCGCTGGCGATACGGTTGCTGGAAAAACTGGAAATGTTTTTGTATCGCAAGGCCAGTAGCATTGTCGCCGTGACAAAATCCTTTAAAGCAGAGCTGGTAGCGCGGGGTGTGGACGCTGGCAAAATCCGAGTCATTGAGAACGGTGTTGACACTACTGTATATACACCTGCTGTTGACAAGAATCAGGACATGGTTGATCGGTATGATCTGCACGGCAAATTCGTTGTTGGCTATGTGGGTACGCATGGTATGGCCCACGCACTGGAAAATATTGTTGATGCTGCCAGTATATTGCGAGAACGAAAAGATATTGTATTTGTTTTTGCCGGCAGTGGTGCGAGTAAAGGTAAACTGTCTGAGTATGTTGCGAAAAAACAACTTGATAATATTCGTTTGATTGATCGCCAGCCCAAACATTTAATGCCCGGTGTTTGGGCATTGTGCGACGTGTCTCTGGTGAGCCTGAAAGATGCCAAACTGTTTACTGCGGTTATTCCCTCCAAAATTTTTGAGTCTATGGGAATGGGACTGCCACTCTTGTTGAGTATTCCCAAAGGAGAGGCAACGACAATTGTTGAAGCAACGCATTCAGGTTTGATTGTGCCACCGGAAAATCCGAATGATCTCGCTGCCGCCATTGTCCGCTTGGCAGACGACCGGACACTGACCGAAACACTGGCAAAAAACAGCCTGAAAGCGGCAAGTGGATACAGCAGACAGACACTGGCAAACAGGATGTTGAATGTCCTGGTTGATCAGGGGCAGGGCCGGTAGGGCGAGATGTCAGTCGACCCTGGATAATTTGCGCGCGGCCCCCTTGATGATAACGGCGAGACGTTTGATCTGTTTGGTTGCTTTATAGGCATGTCGAAAGGTATAGAGGTGAGAGCTGAACAACACCAAAAACAACGTCAGGCTTATCGCTTCTGGCCCCGAGTCCAGAGTTATTCCAATAGCTGCGCAAACGGCGCCGTAGGTCACCAGCGTAATCAGGGCCTGTCGGCGGGTTAAACCACCCTTTACCAAAATATGGTGCAGGTGAGTTTTGTCTGCCACAAACGGCGATTTCTTTTTTAGTGTGCGCCGAATCATGGTGCTGATCATGTCTATCAGGGGCACTGCAACCAGCCACACAGCCGTGACAGGCTTGATCAGGGCGTGTTCACCTTGTGAAAAATAAATCATGAAGCCGGCAACGCTAAAACCCATGAACATGCTGCCAGCGTCGCCCAAAAATACTTTTTGGTGCGAAGGTGAAAAAAGCTGCAAATTAAAGGTAAGAAATATACAGAGCGACAGAGCATAGAACATCAGCGTGTGAATTTCGGATCGGGATGCCGAAGGGTACACCAGCGCCAATACGCCGAGAATGGCAATCAGCGAAAGGCTGCCCGCAAGCCCGTCTATTCCATCCGTCATATTGTAGGCATTGGTAATGCCGGCAATAGCAATGGCTGTAACAGGGATGGTAAAAATTCCCAGCTCGATCGCTCCTATACCCAGTAGATTGCCCAGTGATGTCAGGCTCAGGCTCGCCCCTGTTGCCAGGGCGATACCTGCGAGCAGTTGCACCCAGAGGCGAAACTTGGCTGGTAGCTTGAATTTATCATCGAGCAGACCAACCAGAGTGATGGTTCCGCTGATGGCCAGCAGCCCCATAAGCTGTATATTCAGGTCGCAAAAGATGGCGCAGCTCAAGACCACAGATATATAAATGGAGATGCCGCCAATCAGAGGTATATGGCCAGCGTGATCTTTGCGCTGGTCTGGAATATCCAGAAGATTGATTTTGTGTGCTACAGGGACGAGCAGGGATGTCGTCAGGTAAGATACGACGCAAAGAAAGGTTATTGGCAACCATTGCGTAATCATAAGCTGATATTACGATCCATGTATCAAAGGTTCTTTGCGTCGCTTCTCAAAATTGGCTCCGCCTGCTGGGCTCGAACCAGCGACCCAATGATTAACAGTCATTTGCTCTACCAACTGAGCTAAGGCGGAATTGCTTGAGGCCGCGTATATTAATGACGCCCCCATGGTGCGTCAACCCCAAAACGATAACAATTAAACATTGTTGTTAACAGTAAAACGAAGGCACTAATCTGTCTCTATCCGCGGTATTATAGAGTGTTTGTCAGAAATCGGAAGAGCTAATGTCGAAACGCCTCAAGGTGGAGAGTGTCTATCAGCCGGCAGGTGACCAGCCGTCAGCAATAGACGGGTTGGTGCGGGGGCTGGAAGCGGGGCTGGCTGGCCAGTCCTTGCTGGGTGTAACGGGATCGGGCAAGACTTTTACCATTGCCAATGTGATAGAAAGGATACAGCGCCCCACCATCGTTATGGCGCACAACAAAACGTTGGCGGCCCAGCTATACGGCGAGTTCAAGGGTTTCTTTCCGGAGAACGCAGTTGAGTATTTCGTTTCCTATTACGATTACTACCAGCCGGAAGCGTATGTACCCTCATCGGATACTTTTATCGAGAAAGATGCCTCGGTAAACCAGCATATAGAACAAATGCGATTGTCAGCCACCAAGGCCTTGCTGGAGCGTCGTGATGTGATTGTGGTAGCCACGGTTTCATCTATCTATGGATTGGGCGATCCGGAGTCTTACCTGAAAATGGTTTTGCACCTGGTGCGGGGCGATCGTGTAGATCAACGCACCATTTTGCGTCGTTTGGCCGAACTGCAGTACGCTCGCAATGATGTAGACTTTCACCGTGCGACCTATCGCGTGCGTGGTGACGTCATTGATATTCACCCGGCAGACTCCGAGTACGAGGCATTGAGGGTTGAGTTGTTTGATGACGAAATCGAGCGGCTTTCCCTGTTTGATCCCCTGACAGGAGAAGTTTTTCGCCAAGTGCCACGTTTTACGGTTTATCCCAAATCCCACTATGTAACGCCGCGAGAGACCATTTTGAGCGCGGTGGATCTGATAAAGGAAGAGCTCGACGCGAGGCTGATGCAGCTCAAGGACGCAAACAAGCTGGTGGAGGAGCAGAGACTGGGTGAGCGCACCCGCTATGACCTGGAGATGATGCGGGAACTGGGGTATTGCACCGGGGTGGAGAATTACTCTCGATATCTGTCCGGTCGCGCTCCCGGTGAGCCACCCCCCTGTCTTTTTGACTACCTGCCGAATGATGCGTTGCTGGTGGTTGACGAATCTCACGTGACCATCCCCCAACTGGGCGCCATGTACAAAGGTGACCGCTCGAGGAAAGAGACCCTGGTAGAGTTCGGGTTTCGTTTGCCATCGGCGCTGGACAACCGGCCCTTGCGTTTTGATGAATGGGAGCGGTTGGCGCCCCAGGCGATCTATGTGTCGGCCACGCCCGGCAAATACGAGGCCGAACATGCGGGCCAGGTAATAGAGCAGGTTGTGAGGCCCACCGGGCTGATCGATCCGGAGCTTGAAGTGCGACCGGCCATCAGCCAGGTGGACGATGTGTTATCCGAGATCAACCAATGCGTGGCTCTGGACGAACGGGTGCTGATCACGGTTTTGACCAAGCGTATGGCAGAAGATCTTACTGAATATCTGGCAGAGCACGGCGTTCGTGTGCGCTACCTGCATTCCGATATAGACACGGTTGAACGGGTCGAAATTATCAGAGATTTTCGTGCCGGTGAATTTGACGTGCTGGTTGGTATTAATTTGTTGCGGGAAGGGCTGGATATGCCGGAAGTTTCCCTCGTGGCAATTTTTGATGCGGATAAAGAAGGTTTTTTACGTTCCGAGCAGTCGCTGATCCAGACCATTGGCAGGGCGGCCAGGCATGTAAATGGTCGGGCTATTTTGTATGCGGACAGGGTCACCGGGTCCATGCAGCGCGCAATGGACGAAACTGAACGGCGCCGCACCAGGCAAATTGCGTACAACAAGGAACATGGCATTACACCGATGGGTGTAAAAAAGAAAGTAACCGATATTCTGGAAGGTGCGGTGATACCAGGTATGGTTGGCAAAAAGCGCAACGTGGCAGAGAAAAAGCCGGCGTATCGGGTGGGTAAGCTGGATCGAACAGACCCGGTCAAGGTTGCCGCGAAGTTGTCGCAGCTGGAGCAAAACATGTATGAATGTGCCCGCAACCTGGAATTTGAAGAGGCTGCGCGTCTGCGTGACGAAATCGAAAGTTTGAAGATGGATTTATGATTTTTTGGGGCGAGGTGCTAGAATTCCGCCGTCTTTTAAATGCTCCGTCTGGTGGTGAGTTTCCTCGAACGTCACGCAGTCAGAGCACCTGGTAATAACGCAGTTATGGAGTTACCGTATTGGACTTTCAAAATACTCAAGTTGTAAATGATCAACCCCGTTACAACGATGAAATTGACGTTGTCGGGCTGGCTGTAAATATTTGGCATAACAAATGGAAAATTGTTTGGGCTGTGGGCATTACGATGCTGGCAGCGCTTGTCTATGTTGTGTTTGCCCCGAATGTGTATCGTTTGGAGACCGCCGTAGCTCCGCCTTTGATGGTGGATCTTGAGGCAGTGCAACCGCCCGGGACGTCCGAACTGGTTGGCCGCTACCGCCTGGAGCGCATGACATCCGAAGAAGTGTTCGAGCTGGTCAAAGGGTATTTGCAGTCAGAAGATGAGCACCTCCGGTTCTGGTTGAAATACAAAGGGTTGAAGGTTGAAGACCTCGAATCCAATGGTGATATCAAATCAGATTTTCTGAAATTCCATGAAGAACTGAAAGTCGTGCTTCCCAAGAAAAAGGACGATGTTGTCGTGCTTGCCTCGTTGGACAGTTCAGAGCCTGATGCAGATGAGATGTTTCGTCAGTTTTTTGACTATGTCAACGATCGTGCAGTAAGGCAGCTGGCTGCACGTACAAATCGAGCACTGGTTTTTCAAGTAGAGCGTCTGGTTGGAGATATGCAGCGCTTGCGCGAAGAGCACAAGGTTCTTGTCGCTGATGATATGGCCGAGCTGAACGAAGCGCTTGCGCTGGCAAAGCAGTCCGGAATTGAAGGTATTCCCTACGAGAAACTGGCAAATATTGAACTGCAGGTTATGAATAATTTGTTTCTGGTGGGTGCCAAAACGCTACAGATACAACTTGATGCTCTGGAAAAACGCAAGGGAAGCGATGCTTTCGTCAAAGGTTTGAGGAAGCTCCAGGAACAATTGCGCAGAGTTAAGGCGGATATTGACAGCCTGGAAGTAAATGCCGGCCAGGCCAAAACGTTTTTGCTGTTAAAACCCATCTCCTTTCCAATCGAACCCGAAAGTCCAAGGAGAGTGCTGGTGTTGGCTCTCTCTGTTGTAGTTGGCGGTATGTTGGGTTTGGTATGGATATTTATGGCAAATCTCATTGCGAAAATCCGGGAGCGTGAAGCTGCATCTTGAGATTCCGGTTTTGATCGGTGTGTAATGCAATCAGCGGACTTGCTCTGGCGGTAAGGTGCTGGTAGATTACGCGCCCTTGACAGGCACGTAGCTCAGTTGGTTAGAGCACCACCTTGACATGGTGGGGGTCGTTGGTTCGAATCCAATCGTGCCTACCAGACACACAAAAGGGTCCGCTAACAGTGGACCCTTTTGTGTATGGGGGCTGTTGGTGCAATCGGGATAATATGAGCAGGATATAGGGTGTTTTCCCCTGGTTGTCTCTACATTTACGTTTGCAATACCGATATACTGCCAGCTCTCAAAACATATATCTGAAATTAACCCAAGTGACCCTTGGTATGGGCCACCACTGGAAAGGAAATAGCATGTCCTCTGTGAATCAAGCAACTGTTCAAATTACACTCCCCGATGGTAGCCAGCGCGAATTTGACGGTCCCATAACCGTGCATGATGTAGCGGCCGATATTGGCCCGGGTCTGGCCCAGGCAGCACTGGCAGGCAAGGTAGGTGGCCAGTTGGTGGACACCTCCTATGTCATTGAGTCTGACACTGAACTGTCGATTATTACCGATCGCTCGGAAGAGGCACTGGAAGTCATTCGGCACTCCAGCGCCCATTTGCTGGCGCAAGCAGTCAAAGAGCTGTTTCCCGACGCTCAAGTAACGATCGGGCCAGTGATCGAAGACGGTTTTTATTACGATTTTGCCTACGATACACCGTTTACCCCGGAAGACCTGGAAAAAATTGAAGCCAAAATGACCGAATTGGCCAATGCGGCTTTTCCCGTTACCCGGCGCGTATTGCCACGCGATGAGGCGGTGGCTTATTTTCGCGGCCTCGGTGAAGAATACAAGGCGCGGATTATTGAAGATATTCCGGCAGACGAAGCGTTGTCACTGTACCGGCAGGGCGAATTTGAGGACCTGTGTCGCGGTCCACACGTTCCCTCTACCCGTCACCTGAAGGCGTTCAAGTTGACCAAAGTGGCGGGTGCATACTGGCGTGGTGACGCCAACAATGAAATGCTGCAGCGCATATACGGCACAGCCTGGGCCAACAAAAAGGATCTCAAGGCGTATCTCCATCGCATTGCCGAGGCCGAAAAGCGCGACCATCGCAAATTAGCCAAAAAGTTCGACCTGTTGCATTTGCAAGAGGAGGCGCCTGGACAAATTTTTTGGCACCCGCGCGGCTGGGCCATTTATAAAACGATTGAACAGTACATGCGCGAGCAACAGGTGAGGCATGGCTATCAGGAGATCAAAACCCCCCAACTGCTGGATTTCAGCTTATGGGAAAAATCCGGTCATGCCGACAAGTTTGGCGAAGATATGTTCTCGCTGGAAGTGGACGAGCGCCAGTACGCGATAAAGCCAATGAATTGCCCCTGCCATGTTCAGGTGTTTAACCAGGGTTTGCGCAGTCACCGTGATTTACCGTTGCGACTGGCAGAATTTGGCTCCTGCCATCGCAACGAGCCATCCGGCTCGCTGCACGGAATCATGCGGGTGCGTGGATTTGTGCAGGACGATGGCCATATTTTCTGTGCCGAGGATGGCATTCAGGACGAAGTGTGCAACTTTATTGACTTTTTACACGACGTTTACCGCGATTTCGGCTTTGATGAGGTCATTTACCGGCTCTCCACTCGCCCGGAAAAGCGCGTGGGCAGCGACGAGGTGTGGGACAAGTCTGAAAAAGCGCTGGCCGACGCTCTCGACAGCAAAGGTCTGGAGTGGAAGGAGTTGCCGGGCGAAGGCGCATTCTATGGGCCAAAAATTGAGTTTTCGCTGAAAGACTGCATTGGCCGGGTCTGGCAGTTGGGTACCATTCAGGTGGATTTCTCCATGCCGGGTCGTTTGGGGGCTCAATATGTGGCCGAAAACGACACGCGGAAGGTGCCGGTAATGCTGCACCGGGCGATATTTGGCTCCTTCGAGCGCTTTATCGGGATTCTGATTGAGCAGTATGAAGGGTCATTCCCGGCCTGGCTGGCACCGGAGCAAGCGGTGATCATGAATATTACCGACAACCAGGCCGAATACACGCAACAAACTGCCGAATACTTGCGCAACAAGGGCTTTCGGGTGATTAATGACTTGAGAAACGAGAAAATCGGCTTTAAAATCCGCGAGCACACAATTCAGCGTGTTCCTTACTTGCTCGTCGTGGGCGCTAAGGAAGTCGAATCGCAGACCGTCGCTGTCCGTACCCGAAGTGGTGAAGACCTTGGCTCGATGTCAATCGAAGCCTTTGCTCAGCACCTGTCGGAGGACGTAAGTCGCCGTGGCAGGGTTCGTCTGCCTGACGAGGCACAGGCTTGATACCGGGCTGATTACGGAGAACTGATATTAAAAAAGAATACAAGAAGGGGGCGAAGCGCGCCCGATTGAACGAAGACATTACGGTCAGCGAGGTTCGCCTCGTTGGTGCGGAAGGTGAGCAAATAGGTATTGTCTCTATCGACGAGGCCCTGGCTACCTCAAGGGAGGCCAAGCTCGATCTGGTAGAAATTGCCCCGGACGCTGAACCTCCAGTCTGCAAAATAATGGACTATGGCAAGCATCTGTTTGAGCTCAAGAAGCAACAGGCTGCACAGCGTAAAAAGCAAAAGCAGACTCAGATCAAGGAAATGAAGTTTCGGCCAGGGACGGAAGAGGGGGACTATCAGGTAAAACTGCGCAACCTGAGACGTTTCCTTGAACATGGGGACAAGGCCAAGGTAACACTGCGTTATCGTGGTCGTGAGATGGCCCACCAGGAACTGGGGATGGAGATGCTGCAACGCATTGGCAAAGACCTGGAGGAACTGGGGCAAGTAGAGCAGCATCCGAAAATGGAAGGTCGGCAGCTCACTATGGTCATTGCGCCCATTAGTAAGAAAAAATAGGTAAGAAAAAATAGGTAAGAAAAAGTAGCCAGGAAAACAGTTAAGCGATTTTCTGGCTACAGCAAGCAAGTGCGCAAGGAGAAGTGGTTAAACTCGTCCGAGTTTCTGTACCGCGTTCAGCCTATGGCTTGGCTGACCGGGCAGGCTTCTTGTTTATAAACCCAGGGGTTTGACGACCCGGGGCGCCAAATCAAGTGAAATGGCAGCCCTTATATGGAGTAATGAAAATGCCAAAAGCCAAAGTACACAGTGGTGCAGCCAAGCGGTTCAAGAAAACGGCCGCCGGTTACAAGCACAAGCGGGCCTTCAAAAGCCATATTCTCACCAAAATGAGCACCAAGCGTAAACGCCATTTGCGCGGCACCAGCATTATGAATGCCGCAGACAAGCCTTTGGTCGACCGCATGTTGCGTTCCTGAATCACAGACATCTTGAGAGGATATTACAATGGCCCGGGTTAAACGTGGTGTGACCGCTCGTCGCCGTCACAAAAAAATTCTTAAGCAGGCAAAAGGTTATTACGGCGCCCGCAGTCGTGTGTTTCGTGTAGCCAAACAAGCCGTCACCAAAGCTGGCCAATACGCCTATCGCGACCGTCGCGTCAAGAAGCGCACATTCCGCCAGTTGTGGATCACCCGTATCAATGCCCAGGCGCGTCAGGAAGGCATCAGCTACAGTCGCTTTATTGCCGGCCTCAAAAAGGCGGGTATCGAGCTGGATCGTCGTGTGCTGTCTGATCTGGCTGTGCACGACAAGGCGGGTTTTGCGGCGGTCGTAGAACAAGCGAAAGCCGCCCTTGCCTGATTGACCTTGCCTCGGGCAACGGTTGATAGCGCATCCTGAATGATGCGACAAACATGCAGTAAGTAAACAGGGAAAGGGCACCCGCTCTTTCCCTGTTTTTTATTGGGCAATTTACACTGGCTCAGTGCAAGCTGGTTGCAGGCATATCCTATAGGGTGCATATAGGGCTGAATAAGGCTTGCACTCAAGCTCTGCTGCGATAAGCTGGCGCGTCGAATGTCGAACAGATCATTATTTCGGGCACAACTATATTTCAGGAACAAGTATGGAAAATCTCGATGCCTTGGCGCAAGAAGCCAGGCAAGCGGTTGAAAAAGCCGAAGATGGTGCGGCGCTGGATAATGTGCGGGTTGAGTTTCTGGGTAAAAAAGGCAAGTTAACGGGCCTGCTCAAGAACCTCGGCAAGTTGTCACCGGAACAGCGGCCTGCAGCCGGAGCACGCATAAATCAGGTCAAGCAAGAGGTTCAGGATTTGCTCAATGGCCGCAAAACGGCTTTTGAGCAATCGGCAATTAATGCCCGCCTTGCTGGAGAAACCGTCGACGTCACCTTGCCGGGCCGCGGTCATTTACCCGGAGGCCTGCACCCTGTTACTCATACCATGGAGCGTATGGAAGCCTTTTTCAGCAATGTTGGCTACGACATCGAAGAGGGGCCCGAGATTGAGGACGATTACCACAATTTTGAGGCGCTCAATATTCCGGCACACCATCCGGCGCGTACCATGCAGGATACCTTTTACATCAATGAGCATACGGTATTGCGCACTCATACGTCTCCGGTGCAGGTTCGGACGATGGAGAGCCAGTCCCCGCCGATACGCATTATTTGTCCGGGCCGTGTTTATCGCAGCGATTCTGATCTGACCCATACGCCCATGTTTCACCAGGTCGAGGGGCTGGTGGTTGATCGCGATATCAGCATGGCAGATCTGAAGGGAACCATTGACCAGTTTCTCAAGGCGTTTTTTGAGGCAGACTTGCCGGTGCGCTTCAGGCCCTCTTATTTTCCGTTTACGGAACCCTCTGCAGAAGTGGACATTCAGTGCACCAATTGCGGTGGCGATGGCTGCCGAGTATGCAGTCAGACTGGTTGGATAGAAATTTTGGGTTGCGGCATGGTGCATCCCAATGTTTTCAGGAGCAGTGGTATTGATCCCGATGTATACAGTGGTTTTGCTTTCGGCATTGGTGTCGAGCGGCTCGCCATGCTCCGCTATGGCGTCAACGATTTGCGGCTGTTTTTTGAAAATGATCTCAGGTTTTTAAAGCAGTTTATGATCAATTAGTTACGGTTGTTTTTTAAATTAAAAAGTTAAGTTTTTTCCTTGCTTCTGACCAAGGTAATATTAACTGGCTTACTTTAAGCCGGACGTCCGACCAGGATTTTATAAAAGGAAAACCGATGAAGTTCAGCGAATCATGGCTGCGGGAATGGGTGAATCCCGATATCAACACCGACGATATGACTGCCCGAATTACGATGGCGGGCCTGGAGGTTGACAAGATTGAGCCCGCTGCTGCCGATTTTGACGGCGTCGTGGTGGGTGAAATTGTGGCAATTGAGCCCCACCCGGACGCCGACAAGCTGAATGTGTGCCAGGTCGCCGGTGGGCCCGATGGTACTGTCCAGGTTGTCTGCGGTGCCCCGAATGCCCGGCAGGGGTTGAAAACGGCGTTCGCAGTCGTGGGCGCCCGCTTGCCCGGTGATTTTAAAATTCGTACGGCGAAGCTGCGTGGCGTGCAATCGTTTGGCATGCTCTGTTCAGAAGATGAATTGGGTCTGTCTGATGAGGCCAGCGGCATTCAGGAGCTGCCGAATGACGCTCCCGTTGGCAACGATTTGCGCGATTACCTGAAACTTGACGACCAGCTGATCGAAATTGACCTGACGCCAAATCGTGGCGACTGCTTGAGTGTAAGAGGGGTCGCCAGGGAAGTTGGCGTTCTTAACCAGCTTGATGTGAGTCCGGTGGCCGTACATTCTGTTGCCCCGACTGTTGAAGATACCCTGTCGGTAGAGTTGATTGCTGCTGACGGCTGTCCGCAGTATGCAGGCCGTGTTGTTCGCAACGTTGATGTCTCCCGTCGTTCGCCACTGTGGCTGCGCGAAAAGCTTCGTCGCAGCGGATTGCGCAGTATCAGCCCGGTTGTTGATATCACCAACTACGTGCTACTGGAACTGGGGCAGCCCATGCATGCCTTTGATTGCGACAAGATCAAGGGTGGTATCAGGGTTCGTATGGCAGAGCGGGGAGAGCAGTTGAAGCTGCTGGATGGGGCTGAAATCGCCTTGAGCGCAGATACCCTGGTCATTGCGGATCATGACAAAGCGGTAGCCATGGCAGGCATTATGGGCGGGTATGACAGTGCCGTCACTGGCGATACTCAAAACGTTTTTCTGGAAAGCGCGTTTTTCAACCCCCTGGCAATTGCCGGCCGTCCCCGCAATTATGGTTTGCATACCGATGCTTCTCACCGCTACGAGCGGGGTGTGGACCCCCGTTTGCAGGTCGAAGCACTTGAAAGAGCAACAGCCCTGCTGCTGGAGATAGCCGGTGGTGAGCCGGGGCCGGTGGTTGTAGCAAGTGATGACGAGCAAATGCCAGTGGCACCGGTTGTGGCGCTTGGCAAGGCTCGCCTCAGCCAGGTTTTGGCCATGGATCTGCCCGACGAGACTGT
>JBNKFQ010000272.1:0-5362 GCA_050289385.1 Porticoccaceae bacterium
TTGTGGAGCACGCTTTCCGCCGCCAGCGACATCCGGGACAGCAATGTTCGCGCCTTGCTGCCGAACACCTCGGGATCGCTGAACCCGTCATTATCACCTCGAAGGAGTACTAGCGAATCACCACACGCATACCTTCGTGGACGTAAGGCAAAAGGTCGTCCATTTGCTTGTTGTTCAACGCCACGCAACCATCTGTCCAGTTGACTACCTTGTGCACTTCGGGGCTGGCGGTGCCCAGCGCATGAATGCCAATCATGCCTCCCAGTGCGGTATTGGCAGGCGGTACACTGTTGTGCCTGGCCGCATCCAGCAATGTGTTCAGTTCGCGTTCAGAGATTTTGCCGGTAAAGTAAGCGTATTTGGCGTGTGACGATGTGGGGTAATTCAGGCCGATAAACACATGATATCGGCTGTCGTAGTTGATGTGAGTGACGCGGTAATTGCCAAGTGGCGTTGTTTGATCGCCGCGAAAGTGTAATTTTGAGGTGCCCCCACTGCCAATTGATATATTATCGAAGGCGCGAATTTCGTGATCTTCACCGTTGTAAAGCACAAGCCGCTGGGCTGTAAGATCGGCCAGCAACCAGCTATTATTGACACTTGTATTGTCGGCGCTGGTGTCGGCGTAAGAGCATATAGCAAGACACAGCCACAGATATGCAAAACCGGCTTTCCTCAACAACCTGCCTGGACAGTTTTTTATAATGCCTGATATGTTAAGACACGCCATACGAATTTCCTGTCAGATCGCGTTGCTATTTTGTCTGGTATTGCGGGGCAGTATGGCTACTGCCACAACGTTTTTGTTACCTGCCGACGGTAGTACCCTTGTGGGCTCGTTCAGTGTGGTGACTCCGGGGCCAGGAAATACCCTGCTGGATCTTGCGAGATATTATGACCTGGGGCAGCAGGAGATAGCGCTGGCAAACCCGGAGGTAAGCCTTTGGGTTCCCGGAGATGATACCCGGGTTGTGCTTCCCGGGCTATATATTCTTCCCCCCAGGCCGTGGAAGGGTGTTGTGATTAATATTCCACAACGCCGGCTGTTTTATTTTCCGAAGCCAAAAGAGGGAGAGGATGCCAGGGTAATTACCTTGCCGGTGAGTATTGCTCGCGAAGGCTGGTCTACGCCTTTGGGTAATACGCGAGTGATCGGCAAGTACAAGGATCCAGCCTGGTTTGTGCCTGCTTCAATCCGTGCTGAACACATAGCTGGCGGTGAGAAAAACTTCCCTAATTATTTTCCACCCGGCCCGGACAATCCAATGGGCATGTTGGCTATTCGCATTGGTTTTCCCGGAATCTTTATTCATGGAACCAACAAGCCCTGGGCTTTGGGTGAGCGGGTGAGTCATGGTTGCTTGCACCTGTACCCTGAAGATGCGGCCAAGTTGTTTCCAATCATTGAGAAAGGCGCGCCTGTAAGGGTGATTAATGAAGCCACACCTGTTGGTTATTACGATGGCCATATTTACATGCAGTCTTTCCCGGCGATTGAAGAGTACGGTGTGCCGGCAAGCAGAGAGCAACAGGCGATCTTGTCTTTTACTCGCCAGCGCGAACAGCTGGTGGACCCGGAAATTTCTGTGGCTCCCATGGATGCCGACCGCTTGCGAAAACTCGCCAATAGCTATACATCTATCCCGACGCCAGTTACCGGGGGTGCCGACAATATTCGCGATCGAATTTCAGCGCTACCTTTGATGCCTCATACCGCTGCGCCCTATGGGCGCGAGGCAAATAATGCGCGTGTGCCGGGGGAACCCCGGGAATAGGGAGTCCATATAAGGCCCTGGTGTCAATAGACCTAATGAAAATCCCGCGATGTAATGGCCAGCTTTTCAAGCACGTTGCTGTAATCGACCAGTTCGCCGGCAATAACGTGAATCACTTCATTTTTACTTTCCATAACGCCTTTTACCAACAGCAGTTTGCTGTTTAGCAGAGCCTGGCGAAAACGCGTTTGCAAATCTTTCCAGACAATTATGTTGGTGTTGCCGGTTTCATCTTCGAGGGTAAGAAAAACAACACCGGAAGCCGTCCCGGGACGTTGTCGGCCAGTAACCAAACCGGCGATCCTGACAAAACGACCATTATTCAAATGCTGTAAATCAGCGTGTCGTTTGCAGTGTCGAAAAACGGGATGGTCGCGCAGCAATGCCATGGGGTGCTGGCCAAGAGTCAAGCCGGTGCTCTGGTAGTCTGCCAGCATATTTTGTTCAGGCGATGGTGAACGCAAGCGGATGTTATCTGCTTCACTGTCGCATGACTTGAGATTGGAGAACAGTGGCCGACTCGATTCAATCGCCAATACTTGCCAGTGGGCCTGATAACGGTGCGGGGAAAAACACTGCAAGGCATTGGCGCTGGCGAGTGCTTCCAGTTCCGCGGGCTTGAGCTGTGCCCTGTGAGCAAGGTCGTGAAGGTTGCGAAAAGAGTTTTGCCGGCGAGTGGTGCAAATGCGTTCTGCGGCTGCCCGGTTAAAGCTGTTTACCAGGCGCAAACCCAGGCGCAAGGACGGCTGTTGTTTTGTTGTTACCTCACCAGCCGGTAACTCAAGCTGATGATCCCATGTGCTGGTCGTCACATCTACCGGTTTTACCTCAATACCATGACGTTTGGCATCCTGTATCAATTGCGACGGGGAATAAAATCCCATGGGCTGGCTGTTCAGCAGAGCACAGTAAAAAGCGGTCGAATGATGGTACTTTAACCACGCAGAGTTGTATGCCAGCAGAGCAAAACTGGCGGAGTGCGATTCTGGAAAACCGTATCCGCCAAAGCCCTTGATTTGTTCAAACAGGCGTTCGGCGAAATCTTCGTTGTAACCGCGTTGTTTCATGCCGTTAACCAGTTTGGATTCGAATTGCATCAAATTACCGTTCTTGCCCCAACTGGCCATGGCACGCCGTAATTGATCGGCTTCACCACCACTAAAGCCGGCAGCAACCATGGCAAGTTTAATGGCCTGTTCCTGAAAGATGGGGATACCCAATGTGCTTTTCAGTACCTGTTTGATGTCATCGTTGGGGTAGGTAACCGCTTGCGGGTTTTCGCGGCGTCGCAGGTAAGGGTGCACCATGTTGCCCTGAATCGGGCCGGGGCGCACGATTGCGACTTCAATCACCAGGTCGTAATAACAGCGTGGACGCAGGCGAGGCAGCATGGACATCTGGGCGCGAGACTCCACCTGAAAAACACCCACGCTATCGCCCCGGCACAGCATGTCATAGGTGCCCATATCGTTTTCCGGAATACCCTGCATTGTCGTGACAGAGGATTGATAGCCGCGCATCAGTGCAAGGCATTTGCGTATGGCTGTTAACATACCCAGTGCCAGCACGTCGACCTTGAGCAAACCCAGTGCTTCGATATCTTCCTTGTCCCATTGAATGACGGTACGGTCTTGCATACTGGCGTTTTCCACTGGTGCCAGTTGGCTGATTGGGCCTTCGCTGATAACAAAGCCGCCCACATGCTGGGACAAATGGCGGGGAAACCCCAGTATTTCCTGTACCAGTTTGAAAAAATGTTGTGCCAGTGCCTGGTGGTTTGGCAAATTGTTTTCCTGAAAACGTTTTTGCAGATCACCGAGCCGATCCCACCAGGCCAGAGATTTTGCCAATTGATCAATAAACAGTGGTTGTAATCCCAAAGCCTTGCCAATATCACGTACAGCACTGCGTGTGCGGTAAGTGATAACTGTGGCTGCCAATGCTGCGCGCTCGCGAGAGTATTTTTTATAAATATATTGAATAACTTCTTCGCGGCGTTCGTGTTCAAAATCCACATCGATATCGGGTGGTTCGTCGCGCTCTTTGGAAATAAAGCGTTCAAACAACAAAGAGATTCGGGTTGGTGATACTTCGGTGATAAACAGGCAGTAACAAACTACCGAATTTGCGGCAGAACCGCGACCCTGGCAAAGAATGTCACGACTGCGGGCAAACTGCACAATATCGTATACGGTTAAAAAATAGTATTCGTAGTTGAGTTCCCGAATCAGAGACAGTTCTTTGGCGAGCACAGCCTGAATGTCTGGCGGTGTACCATCGGGCCAGCGTTGTTTGGCGCCTTCTGCTACCAGGTGCTGTAAATAGTGGTGTGGCTTCATACCCTCAGGTACTACTTCTTTCGGGTAGTAGTAACGCAATTCGTCGAGTGAAAAATGGCAGAGGTCACTGATATGGCAGGTTGCTTGCAGTAAGTCCGCGGGATACAGACATTTTAATTCTTCCAGAGATCGCAAATGCCGTTCGCTATTGACCTGAAGTTTTTTACCGAGTTGCTGGATGCTGGTATTAAGGCGAATGGCAGTCAGCGCATCCTGTAGTGGTTTGCGGGCACGACAATGCATGTGTACATCGCCACAGGCCACCATGGGTAGATTTAACTGTTTGGCCAGGGTGTAGCATTGCAGGTAACGGGCTTGTTCAAGAGACTCGAGCGTCTGAGCAACACCGATCCACAAGCGCTTGGGAAACATGGATTTTAAATGGTGGCCGATATGATTTTCTCTGTCCCGCTGTATGGCGTCAGGTAACCAGATTATCAGGCAGTGTTTGCAGCTCAACTCCAGGTCATGGAGTGATAGTTGATATTCCCCTTTGGCGCTTCGTCTTCGTGCCAGGGTAATGAGAGCAGACAGTTCGCTGTACGCCATTTTGTTTGGTGCCAGCAAAACCAGTTTTGTGTTTTCCTGTAAATTGAATTCACTGCCAGTAATCAACTTGATTTTGTGCAGTTTGGCAGCCACATGCGCTTTTACGACGCCAGCCAGTGAGCATTCGTCGGTAATGGCCAATGCCCGATAGCCCAATTCGGCGGCACGGGCTACCAGTTCTTCGGGGCGGGATGCGCCGCGCAGAAAACTGAAGTTGGTAATGGTGTGCAGTTCGGCGTACATTTTTTGAGTTGGAAGTTGGAAGTTGGAAGTTGGAAGTTGGAAGAGACTCGTGGTCACTCGCAACAGGCCTTAAAATATTCCATGCATAAACCACTGGTCGCTTAATCGGTCATGATATATCCAGTAAGTAGCGCCATGTTCATGACGGGCAATAAAGTAATCACGGCAAACGGGTGTATGCCACCAGTTGCCTTCAATACGCTCTGGCCCTTGCAGCAATTGCAATGGGCCACGCCAATATAAAACCTGTTGTCGCATCTGAATTGGTGTCGGCTGTTGCAATAGCCATATCGGACGACCGGCGGGAAGATTTTCGGTGTTCGAGGTGGCTGGCAGCGCGTTTGGCAGGGCAGTAGTTTGCCAGGCTTGCTCGGGAATGTGGCTGTCTTGCAGGGCGAGACCACTCACGGAATCTGAACCGAGACGAACGATCAGGCGATCCAGCAGTTCATTGAT
>JBNKFQ010000273.1:0-19457 GCA_050289385.1 Porticoccaceae bacterium
ACTGACCACATTGCCAAAGCCTTCGCGCACAATCACGTCGATTTCCATCATTGGCAGGCCGCTGGCAATGGCTACACCGTATGCTGTAAATATCAGGGTAACAAAGGGATGAAGTTTCCAGCGGGAAGTCGCGACAACGACGAACGTGATCGCGAGAATCAGGATAACAATAAGGACCGGGCCCTGTTGCATTTGTTTTCCCTCCCCGGGATTACAGGTAGTGCTGGAACCACGCTTTGCAGTTAGCCCACATGGCAGCCTCACTTGGGCGATGGCCAACACCTTCGTGCAGGCTTACTCGCAATTTTTCTTTTTGATCCCCATAACAGTCAGCCAGAGCGGTTTGAAAGCGAAGTGCACCGTCGGGGGGCACATGAAAATCATCGGCGCCGCACTCGAACGTGATGGCTGGACGATGGGCGTAAGATTCCATGTGTGTCAGCGGGTTGAGCTGATCGTAAAAAAAGCGGGCGTAAGGGTCGGCAATACCCTGGTCGACATCGTCTTTGTCTGCTTCGAGTTTCATGCCGGGGCGTTGCCAGTCCGGCGTAGACACAGTGGCGGCGACGCATTTAATACGTCGGTCGATAGCGCAGGTGGCAACAGATATATCACCGCCCATCGACATGCCCCCCATTCCGATATCGGGTGACACATCAAAATGATTCACAGCCCAGTCGATAACCCGGGTCGCATCAAGTACCGAGTTGCCAATAATCGGCCACATGTGGCGGCGGAACTGTTTAAAAACACGAGTGCCGATTTCTTTGGGTGTTTCCTTGCCGCGTTCGCCGTGTTGCCAGTTGTCGAAGCTCAGTGCAATGTACCCATCGTTGGCCAGTTCCGTTAAAAAAGGCAACATTTGCTCTTTGGTTGCACTGAACCACGGCTGCCAGATAACCAGACGCCGTTTCGACTGTTTGGTGTCAGGTTCCACCCAGATTACAGGGATATGGTCCACCCAGGTGGATTCGCCAGCTTCGTTTGCAGTGGTACTTGTCCGGGGCAGTGGAGCCGCAGCCAGCAGGCCAGGGGACGACACCAGACTTCCGGCCAATGCCGTCTTTGCCAAAAAATTTCGTCTGTTCATAAGTGTGATAGTTTTATAGTTTGACAGTTTTATATTTGGAGCGGTTGCATGGCCTGGCGATGGAGGTTTTCTGGAGGGTGGTTGTTGTCAAGAGGGTTGCCAGCGGCAACTACTCGAAAGTCACTACCAGTCGTTTCCCCAATCGCGCGGCTACTTCCCGCAAATTTTTTAATGTTGGATTATTGCCAGGTTTTTTTAATCGGTTGGCGCTTGCCCAGGAGGTCCCCAGGCTGCGCGCCAAATCTGCCAGCGTGGCGCCGTTATCTTCCAGTGCCCAGTGCACCAGCAAGGAAACCTGCAAATCGGGTTCGGGTTCGGCATGGAAGATATTCTCTCCTTGTGCCTTCGAAGGGCGTGGCACATTGAAGCCATCATCAATACGTTCTTCCAGAGCGGCACTCAGTTGCTCCGCAGCTTTAAGTTGTGCTTCTTGCAGGGTTTTGCCCAGAGCACGAACCTCTTCCAGATCGATGAATTGTGCCTGGTAACCGCCCTTGTCGGTTTGCTGCAGACGGTATGGGTAGCTGACGTTCAATGGTTTTTCTCCGATAATGTGTTTGGCATGATATATCATTTACGATATATTTCAAGTGACAGGTTGTGGGTATGAATTCTGACATTATCCGGGTGCTGATATCGAGCCCGGGAAGGGCTATGCAGGAGGTGCAATGGCCGAAAAATCTGATGGTGCGGTAAAACGGTGTATTGGCTTTGCGTCAGAACTGGAGAAGATAGCCAGCCAATATTCTGTGTCGTATTTTGATGCGGGTGTTGTCACAGAAGCGAGTGCCGTGGACGGTGTTCATCTGGACGAAAATCAACACCGCCTCCTCGGTGAGGCAATAGCACATCATGTATCCGGGTCTTTAGCTGTCCAGATATAAAATCAGCTGAATATCAGAGCGGGTACTCAACAGTGTACAGACAACACGACACCAGTATCCGTCAGCGAAGAACCTGCAGCATACGGTTTTTGGTGCCAGCCAGAATATTTTCCGGGCTGACGACTTCTTCGTGTTTGACGGCGGCCATTGGCTGGCTGGCGATATCGATGGTTTTCCACAGATCGTCCTGAATTTTCTGGTTCAGTTCCAGGTTCATCTGGTCGGAAATGGATACCGGGTCCGTTTGCCTGATAACGTTTTTGACGTAACTGACGTTTTCTTTGGCGACCGCCCCATTAAAGGGCATGGTCAAGAGCACAGCGGTGACGATTGCGGCTATTGTGTTGGAATTGTCCATAATATTGATCTCCTGTTGCTTTTGGCTGGATTCCGTTCTCAAGATCAGTCGGCATTAGTGTGAACCTGTGACTGCCTGGTTTCCCATTAGTTCAGCAACGAACTGTCAAAAATGTGACGTAATTCTCTTGTTTTGCCCTTATTGGTGCGCCTGGCGGCCGATATTGGGCATCCTGGAGGGAAATTCGCGATTTGCCAGTCACAGAAACGCTGCGGAGTAGTTATCTAACTTGTTGATATTATTGACTTTCATGAATTGGCGCCACGTGGAGCAATGAACTCAACGGTTTCCTGTGCCAGCGCCATTAACTGTATATTGAAAGATCGTTTTAATTTAATACCACCAGATGATTGGGGAGTTCGTTCTTTTCGCCGGTTGCGGGAGCGTGCTGGTTTAGCAGGACACCGCATTGCGCGATGCAATCGATAAAGCCTTGTTGGGTGTTGCCGGCTTTTACCTGCGCCACAAAGTGATCGACAATTTGCTGCCACTGGTGGTTGTCAATGTGTTGGCTGATGCCGCGATCCGCAATAATTTCTACGTAGTGCTCGGCTTCTGAAACAAAGATCAGTACACCGGTTTCGCCTTTGGTGTGGTGCAGGTTATTTTCCAGAAATTGCCGCCGTGCGAGGTTGGATGCACGCCACTGTTTCACCTTTTTCGGCACCAGTCGCATCATGACTGGCGAAATGCGAAACACCAGGGCAGCACCAATAAATACCAGCCATTGCACTATAAAAAGATCGTCACTGCTCAGCCAGAAATGGGTAAGCTTGAGCAGTGCAGGCGTTGCCAGAGCAATAAGAGCTGCCCACAAGGTGGGAATGTAATAATAATTGTCGGCGCGGCTGGCAAGCACGGTTACCAGTTCGGCATCGGTGTTTTTTTCTACGTCCTGAATCGCGTTTGCTACGGCGTCCAGTTGTTCTTGCTTGAGTAAAGTCATCACCAGCCCCCCGAGGCTCCGCCGCCACCAAAACCACCGCCGCCGCCAGAGAATCCACCTCCGCCGGAAAATCCTCCGCTACCGCCAAAGCCGCCGCCAACACCAGGGTAAAAAATACCTCTGCCGCCACCTCGGCCACCGCCACCACCAACAAAGGACAGCACCCATATCAGGCCGAAAAAGCCCAGGAACAACAGGGGAATAAGTCGTGATCGTGTGGTACGGCGCGGTTTGCGCATCTCGTATTGACCACCCAGGGCTTTAACAATGGCATTGGCGCCGCTTTCTATGCCTTGCCCGAATTGCCCGCGTTTGAAAGCGGGCACAATAACGGTGTGAATGATGTTGGCAGAAATGGCATCGGTGAGTATGCCCTCCAGGCCATAACCCACTTCTATGCGTACTTTTCTCTCTTTTTTAGCAACCAGCAACAGTACGCCATTATCTTTTTTCGCGCCTTCCTTTTGGCCGAGGCCCCAGTGGCGGGCAAGCTGGTAGCCAAAAGTTTCGATGGTATAACCTTGCAAGTCGGGCAGGGTGGCGACCGCAATCTGGTTGCTGGTGGCGTTTTCGTGGCCAGCCAGCAGGTTGGTAATTCTGCCTTCAGCACCGCTGTCGAGCATATTGGCATTATCAACCACGCGGCCGCTTAATTTGGGAAAAACCGGAGCGGCAATAACCAGCGTGCAAAGTATGCCGCAGCTGATCAGTGCCAGAACTTTCCTTGTCGAAATCAAAATTTAACCTCGGGTGCTTCCTCTGCCGATTCACTGGTAGCCTGGTAGGTCTCCCGTATCGGCATGTCGCTGTACAACACGCTGTGCCAAATACGCCCCGGGAAGGTGCGAATTTCGGTGTTGTAGCGTTCTACCGCTGCAATGTAGTCGCGGCGAGCCACTGAAATGCGGTTTTCGGTGCCTTCCAGTTGCGATTGCAGGGCCAGAAAATTCTGGTTGGCTTTCAAGTCGGGGTAGCGTTCCACCACCACCAGCAGGCGTTGCAAGGCACTGCCCAATTGCGCCTGCGCCTGCTGAAACTTTTGCATGGCTTGCGGATTGTTGAGCAGGTCTGCATTGGCCTGAATGGTGCCCACCTTGCCTCGAGCTTCTGTCACGGCCTGCAGTGTTTCGGTTTCGTGGGCGGCGTAGCCTTTGACCGTGGCGACCAGGTTGGGCACCAGGTCAGCACGCCGCTGATATTGGTTTTCTACCTGTGCCCAGTTGGATTTTACCTGTTCGTCAAAAGTAGGGATGTTGTTGACACCGCAGCCGCTGAGTGCCAGTACCAGGGTGATGAAGAAGGTAACGCGTAAGGTACGAACGGTGCTCATTTAGATAGTCACTCCATGAGATTGCGCATTTTGTGCGGTGCAATATGGCGAATTTTGGGCAATTTGTCGAGGTTCAGGGCCAAATTGGTGTTAACAGACCCTAATAAGTCATGCTCGATGGAGGCAGGTCAGTAGCGGCCTGAGGATGAGTAGAGACAGCAAAAGAATTATTGCGCTGGCATGTTTATATTTTCCTCCCTGGTAAAAGTTCGACATGGTGAGAAAAAAGCATAGAATGCTTTTTGTAGATTTTCCTGTCATTTGCTGATCGGGTTTGTCGTCACAGCAGGACAAGTGAGTATTTGGCTGACAGTTGTCACACTCAATTGAAAACAAGTGACCATAGGGGTAGCATCACTAAATACTCCGGTATGCACCGCTACTCTGATGAGTGCAATGTCCCATGATAAATAATTTACTTAAAAATGCCGATATTGCCACGATGCTTGGCCAGCTGTTTGGTGATCTTGAGGGCGTCCATTTTTTTCTCAAGGATAAAAACAGTCGCATTTTTTATGTCAGTGAAAATATGTTTGAACATATGGGTCTGAGTCAACGGGACATTCAGGGCAAATATGACAAAGATATTTTTAGCGCGGAACTGGCAGAAAAATACCTGCAGGATGACAGAGATGTGATGAATTCCGGGAAGCCGTTGACCGGAATAATAGAACTTTTTCTAAATGAGCAGGGGATTCCATCTTGGCACAATACTAACAAGTACCCGGTATTTGATCGTCATAAAAATGTCATAGGTGTAATGGGTACAATTACCAAAATTGACAGTGATTTCGCTAAATGTCAGGGCCAGCACTCTTTGTTGCCGGCAATAGACTACATAGAAAAGCACTACCACCAAAAGATATCTGTGGATAGTTTGGCCAATGCCTGCTCTATGAGCATGCGATCATTACAGCGAGCTTTTCACAAACATTTTATGACAACACCAAGAAAATTTATTATTAAACGCCGTTGTTACGAAGCCTGTTTGCTTTTAAAAAACTGTAATTTGAGCCTGTCGGACGTTGCTCAAAGAGCCGGATTTTATGACCAAAGCGATTTAGCTCGTCAATTCAGGGCTGTCATGAACCTCTCGCCTACCGAATATCGGAAGCGCTATAGCTAGGGAACCTCTGAACAAGTCTATGGTGTCTCTGGCTTACAGACGAGTTCAGGATCAAGGCATGACTTTGAAGGCATACAGGCCGTACGTCAAAAAGTCATAACGCGGAGCCTGGACTCGTCCGTAAGCCCCTAAGGGCGAGACCTGAAGCGCGCATCTGCCGCGTTGCAACTCTCGCCAGGGACAACCAGCCCTGGCCTTCGGATTGCGCCTCGCAGCTACACACTTCAGGTCTCGCAGAGACGCCATAGACTTGTTCAGAGGTTCCCTGGGTCTCATCCCGTAATTAAACGGCTGGTTAGCACTACCCAGATATTTCACAGCAAGGCGCGGTGTGCAGCGAATGGCCGTTTAATTGTGGGGTCAGAAGCTATGTCGCTTTCGTACAAATAGCTACTTTAACTTACTAGACTCTGAAGGCTGCTACGGAATAACTTACTGGCGCAATTGATCAGTGTATTGAGGTATAACGATGGCGACATCCGATTATCAGGTTATCGTAGTGGGCTCCGGTGCCGGAGGAGGCATGATGGCATATCGCCTGACGCAGGCAGGTGTTAATGTATTGATGCTCGAGGCAGGGCGCGACTACAACCCCCGCACGGAAACTGCCATGTTTAATTTGCCGGCGGATCGGGGCTTGCGGGGGGAGAATACTCCGGATCACCGGTTTACCTTCGACGCCCGAATTGGCGGTTCCGATATACCGGGGGAACCCTATACGGCAGAGGGGGTGGGATTTTATTGGGGTCGTGCCCGTATGCTTGGCGGTCGCACCATCCACTGGGGGCGGGTGACGCCCCGCTACGGGCCGGACGATTTTAAATCTTATACCCGTACTGATCGTGAAATTGATTGGCCAGTTTCCTACGAGGAAATGGCGCCATATTACGATCGCACCGAGCAGATCGTGGGAGTGTTTGGTCCCGATGAAGGTGAAGCGGTATACAACTCACCGGTGTCACCCAATCATATCCGCCAAAAGCCACCAGCGCCGCGACTCCCGGAAATGTTATTTGCCAGAGCCTGTGCGGGCATGGGTATCAAGACCCACGCTACCCAGGTGGCCATCCTTACCTCGCCTTTGGCGGATCGCCAAGCCTGCTTTTATGCTACCGATTGCATTCGCGGTTGCAGCATCGGCGCCGGTTTTGATTCGGTCATCGGTTGCATCACTCCCGCCAGGCGCACCGGCAAGTTAACAGTTATTACCGACGCCATGGCCTGCGAAGTGGTTACCGATAAAACTGGTGGTCGTGCAAAAGGAGTGAAATACGTCGATAAAAAAAACGGCGAGCGCAAAGTGGTGCATGCGAAAGTGGTGGTGCTGGCGGCAAGCGCGATGGAAAGTTGCCGTCTGCTACTCAATTCCGGGAATGCCTCCGCCCCCAATGGTTTGGCCAACTCCTCGGGTCTGGTGGGTCGTTATCTCTCAGATACGCTGGCGACAGGTTTGTCATTACAAGTGCCGGCCCTGGAAAATCTGCCCCCGCATAACGAGGATGGTACCTCCACCCCGCATTTGTATGCCCCGTGGTGGCTACATGGCAGGGACAAGGAGCGAGCCGGGGCTGATTTTTCGGGTGGTTACAAAATGGAGATGAGTGCCTTCGGGTTGAGTGGTCGCCAGGGCCTGCCGACTCTGAGAACATTCAAGCCGTTGCTCGGCCTCAGCAAAGGCCTGTACGGTGTAGCCCTAAAACAACATCTGCGCCGCTATTACGGGTCGGTGGTTGGTCTGACAGCTTTTGCCAGTGCATCTCTTAATGAGAACTGCTACATGAGCATTGAAACCGGGAAAACAGATCGGTGGGGAATTCCGGTTCCGCGTTTTCACTGGCGCTGGACAGACGACGATTATCGCCGCATTGAACACGCCAACAAAAGTTTGCATCAGGTGGCTGGGCACATGGGTGCGGTAGTAATTGAGGACTACTTCGATCGGTACCGTGAAAAAGGTGAGATATTGCGGGCTGGCGGTAGCACCAGTCACGAAGTCGGTGGTTGCCGCATGGGTGACGATCCAGCCAGCTCGGTGCTAAATTCATACTCCTGTAGCTGGGATGTACCGAATCTGTATCTCGCTGATGGCGCCCCCTTTGTGACTCATTCGGAGAAAAACCCAACTCTGACCATTATGGCCTTTGCCCTGCGCGCCGCCGATAACATCATTGAACGCTTGGAGAACAATGCCGTATGAATACCACTTTAAACAAGGGCTTCGTGAGTATTAACCGCCGCCGCGTTCTGCAGTTGATGGCCGCAAGCGCTGGAGTGGTTACCATGCCCTGTGACCTGCTGGCAGGAACCACCCTGGATCAAGGAGGCGATAAATTTAACCCACAAATTACCTGGCACAAAACTCTTGGCGACGCGCAACGGAAAACGTTGACGGTGTTGGGTAATTTCATTCTGCCCGCCGACGAAAAATCGCCGAGCGCCAGTGAACTGAAAATTGCCGATTTTATCGACGAATGGGTAAGTGCACCCTATCCAGATCAGCAGCAGGATAAAAAGATTATTCTCGCCGGACTCGCCGAGTTAGACCGGCAGGCTTACGAACAGAGCAGCGAGTATTTTAATCAATCGTCCGTCGATCAACAGGCCGAGCTGTTTGACCAATTGGCGAAGCATGTGCAAAAAGGAACTGGTACAGAAGAGATGGCACAGTTTTTCGAGCGCCTTGTTTATCTCTTTGTCGGTGGTTTTTACACAACCCCCCAGGGCATGGCCGATATTGGTTATGTGGGCAACAGACCCCAGACAAGTTTTGATGGACCACCGAAAGAAATACTTCGTTTGACAGGTTTTTAATTCGATGTCACCTGCAACAAAAATCCTCAGAGCAATCGGAAAGTGTGTCGCTTGTCTCCTTGTAATGGTTGTTCTTACAGGGCTGGTGTGGGAGTTTTTTCCTTCCTTGATCCTGAAGCCGTACAACCGCATGTCGGTAAAACCCTCAGTTGAAATGCAGTCCATTCTTGAGGCCCGTTCACCGGAATACCGCGAACCTGACGGTAGTACCCCCATCTGCTTTCGGCATCAGGTCATTGACCGCACATACCACACCGAAGGCGCGTCAGTGGCCGATGTCAATCGCGATGGCCACAATGACATCCTGACGGGCGATTTCTGGTACCAGGCGCCAGCGTGGCAAGCTCACCGTATTCGCCCCGAGGAATTCAAAGCTTTTCCTATTTTGCGGCCATCGAATATTTTGGAATCACTTTGGGAGAGGGGACCGCAAATGTTAGCTGCTGTCAGCAGTTTTCGGGAATTTTTACATGCGGGTGGTATTTTTGAGCGTGCCTGGTCAAAAAGCTATTTTTCTTACCCCGGGGATGTGAATCGTGATGGCTGGGTGGATGCTATCGTCGTCAATCTGGCTGGCACTCAGGCCGAATGGTACCAAAACCCTGGCGATCCGGGTGTGTTATGGCAGGCTCACCCTTACCTGGCCTTTGCTGGCCATGAATCGCCACTGTTTACGGATGTTCTGGGGAAGGGTGAACCGCAATTGATCATTACCAGCCCAAAAACCAGGGGAGGTAATGGTCCGCTGGTGACAGTCCAGTTTGATCGACAGGGCAGGGCTGTTACACACCCTGTCTCCAGTAAGGAAGTGTTCAGAACGTATTCCCATGGTCTGGGAGTGGGAGACATCAATAACGACGGTTTGACAGATATTGTGTTTGGTACTGGCTACGGCCTGCCGGACCCGGACGACCCGGCCACCACGCCGGCTTTTCAAGCCGGTGGCGGCTGGTACGAACAGCGCCGTCAAAATGGTATGTCACAATGGGTTATGCATCCCATCGACAATCTGATCGCCTCTTCGGAAATTCATGTGCTGGATATCAGCGGGGATGGTAAAGCCGATTTGCTGGCTGGTTCTGCTCATAATCGCGGGCTCTTTTGGTTTGAACAGGACGACGCTGGCGAGTGGAACCAGCACCTGATCGATGCCAGCTACACTCAACTGCATGCTTCTGCCATGGCTGATCTGGATGGCGATGGCTTGCAAGATGTTATCACTGGTAAAACCTGGCTGGCCCATTTCGGGTTGGGTGACCCTGATGAATTTGAACTACCTGTTCTCTACTGGTATCGACAGGTCAAGGACGGCACGGGTAGAAGTCAGTTTATCCGCTACCTGATTAATGATCAGGTTGGTGTTGGACGGCAAATTACGGTGAGTGATGTAAACAATGACGGGCGGCCGGACATTGTGGTTGGTAACCGCAACGGTGTGCACTGGTTTGCGCAGCAGGACTGTAACGACTACTAAGATAACGCCCGACGCCTTCTGGCAATAAATCCGGGGCGCAATTTCTTGCGGCGCAGCCACAGTAAAAATAAACCGATTAACAAATAGGTGACGGGTTCGATCCAACCACTTTTTACCGCCCACCAGTAATGCAAACAGGCGAGCAATACCACCACATAAATGGTGTTGTGCAATTTAGTCCAGTATTTCCCCAATGCTCTGAGCAACTTTGGTATTGATGTAATCGCCAGGGCCAGTAGTATTAGCCACGCTGTAAAGCCCACCAGGATATAACTGCGTTTAACTATTTCTTCGCCAATCAGTGACCAGGCAAAAACCAGGTCCAGAGCCAGCCATGCATATAAGTGCAGTGTGGCCCAGGCGAAACACCACAAACCAAGCGGGCGCCGCAATTTCATCAATTGACCAAATCGGATTGTCTTTGCCAACGGCGATACACAAAGCGTCAACAACAGTAGTCGCAATGCGCCAATCCCCAGATAGTGGATCAGTTCTTCCACCGGATCACCACCGAGCAGGCCTTTGGGAACCGCGTAAAACAGCCAGAGAAGTGGGCACAAGGCCGCACAATGCACCAGTACGCGCAAGGTAATAGCGGTTTTCAAGCCGGGTTTAATGCGAATCATTCAGACAGAATTCCACTCAGTGCTACAGGCAATAAATCAGGATCAATAGTATTTGCGCAAATTCATATCAGAATAGAGCGACGCAACGGCATCACCGTAACCATTAAACATCAAAGTATCCTGACGAGTGCTGGAAAACGGGCCACCGGGGCCAATAAAGCGCTCCGTTGCCTGTGACCAGCGCGGGTGGTCGACTTTGGGGTTTACATTGGCATAGAAACCGTATTCGTTTGGCGCCAGACGATTCCAGGTGGTGGGTGGCTGCTTCTCCAGCAGGCGTATTTTGACAATGGACTTTATACCCTTAAAGCCATATTTCCAGGGCACTACCAGACGTATCGGTGCACCATTTTGCGGGGGCAGGGTTTTGCCATACATGCCTACCGACAACAACGTGAGAGGGTGCATGGCTTCGTCCATGCGCAAACCTTCTACATAAGGGTAATGAATGCCGCCGCCAATGCGCCGGGATTTTTGGCCGGGCATTTGCTTCGGGTCGTATAGTGTTTCGAAGGCGACATACTTTGCACGGCTGGTGGGGTTGAATTTTTTCAGCAAGGTGCCCAGTTCGAGTCCCAGCCAGGGAATTACCATTGACCAGGCCTCTACACAGCGCATGCGATAAATTCGTTCTTCCAGGGAAGAGGTGTTAATCAGTTCCCATACATCCACTGTACCGGGGTTTTCCACTTCGCCCTCGACGGTCAGTGTCCAGGGTTCCACTTTCAGATGTTGACTATTTTGCGCCGGGTCGGTTTTGGATGTGCCAAATTCGTAAAAGTTATTGTGGTTTGTCGCTTTTATCTCCGGAGTTACCGTCAAATCAGCGGTGTTTTTATCTGGAGTAAATTTTAGTGGCTTGCGATTGGCGTCGGCTTTTTCATCGTCCCCCAATAAATTTTTAAACAGGTCAGCTTGCGCAGATGCCGCCAAACCCGACAAGGTGGCGAAACCAAGGCTTTTTAATATCGCCCTGCGATTCAGGTAAGTACTTTTGGGGGTTACCTGGTTTTCAGGTATTGGTTTGATTTGTGGTATTTTGATTAGCATCGTACTCTCACATTAAAGGTACTCTCACATTAAACGTATTTGCACATT
Organism: Porticoccaceae bacterium; assembly: GCA_050289385.1. Taxonomy (GTDB): domain Bacteria; phylum Pseudomonadota; class Gammaproteobacteria; order Pseudomonadales; family Porticoccaceae; genus JBNKFQ01. The sequence continues at coordinate 11,744 of JBNKFQ010000273.1, forward strand.
AAACGTACTCTCACTGTACGGGCTCCGGACAGTTATAGGACCTCGAAACAGTGCTATAGTTGCTTGCCGGATGACCATTCGGCATAGCCAGATCGGGACAGTGAGCGCTTTGTCATCAGATAGCGAATGATTGTCTGGCCGAATCTCTCATACCATCCAGACTGCTGTCAACTGTAGCCCCACAAGAGGGGGGCGCGCAAGTTAAATACTGTAAGCGGGTCTATACAGGACACTACTTATGTTTGATCGCCAGCTAAGATATTTTTTAGTTTGTGCCCAGGAACGCAGTTTCACGAAAGCGGCTGATCGGCTGGACATTAGCCAGTCGGCTCTGAGCCAGCAAATGCGGCAATTTGAGCACCAGTTGGAACAGACTCTCTTTGTGCGCAGAGGCCGGGGAGTGGCACTAATGGCAGCTGGTATTGAATTGCAGAAGCGTGTCGAACCCTGTTTTTTGACGCTGGATCAGGTCGTGGAAGAGTTTAAATATCAGCAGGGTGTTGTGGAAGGTTCCATCTCAATTGCCAGCGTACATCCGGTTTTGTCTTATCTGTTGCCAAATGTGATAGCCGACTACTCGAAAAGATACCCCCGGGTTAAATTTAGCTTGCACTGTGGTGGCAGTTTGAAAGTTATTGAACTTGTCCGTAGTCGCACCGCCGATTTTGGTCTTATCTACAATAACGTGGTCAGTGATATGGATCTTGTGCCGCTGTTCACAGAAAAACTCGCAGCAGTATTTTCACCCAATATGCCACGGGCCGATGAAATACTCCGTACAAAAAAACTGCCAAACGACACGCCCCTGATTTTATTTCAATCGGGTTATTCCTTGCGACGTGTTCTCGACAGGGTATTGCAAGATAAAAAGTCAAACATACAAATAGAAACTGAAACGGTGGATTCCATGCTTAACCTGGTGTGCGCGGGAGCAGGAGTCTGTTTCCTCCCGGCGTACATATTTAAACAGCGCTCAGATTTGAGTCATTGCAATCTGATTGATATGGACATGGAAGTGTCTGTTGCGCAAATCACCAAGCCCGGAGTGCCGATACCGCCGATTGTTTCGCAACTGATTGACGATATCAAGAAAGTAGCAGCAGTGCGGTCTCTTGATGTCAGATATTAGCTCAACTTATTTCTGAAATTACCTGAATTGTGTGGCACCACACAAGCTTTTTGCTTAATCTGCTTGCTCGATAACTGGCAGGGTGATTGAGGTCACCAAATCAGTCCCTTTATATACGAGCAGTGATCATGAAGCAGAGTGTATTTAGTGTAGTCAAATTTGGATTGCCACTTTTCCAATTACAGAACTTCTTTTCTGGCTTTAGTGCTTCTATTCCGGTTATTTGTGTATTTGCTATTTTTGCAACGACTTTTCCTGTTGGTGCTGCTGGTTCAAAAGATGGAGAAAAGGCGGCGTATTTAATGAAAACGTATACCTATAAGCGTGTTGGAAATCTAAACATAAATGCCGATGTTTATTTGCCGTCTGGTGGCACTGGACAACCGGCAATTATGTACATTCACGGTGGCGCGTTAATAAATGGATCTCGAACAAATTCATATATAACGAGGAAGTTTTCAAGGTACCTGGATGCCGGGTATGTTGTGGTGTCTATTGACTACCGATTGGCGCCAGAGACGAAATTGCCCGGTATTATTGAAGATGTGGAGGATGCCTACGCCTGGATGCTCCGGGAAGGGCCAAAATTGTTTAATATCGACCCTGACAGAATTGCCGTCATGGGAGGATCTGCGGGAGGCTACCTGACGCTCACTGCAGGTTTCAGGCTCAAACCCAGGCCGAGAGCTTTGGTATCTTTTTATGGGTATGGCGACGTTACCGGGGATTGGTATGCAAAGCCTGACCCTTATTATCTGAAGCACCCGCCAGTTGAAAAAGATGAAGCTTTTCAGGCTGTTAGTGGCGAACCAATTTCCAATACTGATCATTTAACTGAGGAGCAGAAAAAAGGGCGCGGAAGATTTTATTTGTATTGTCGTCAAAATGGACTATGGCCTGATTACGTAGGTGGGCGCGACCCTGTCGAAGACGCGGAATGGTTTGCTGCATATGAAGCTCGCCACAATGTAACGGCAAATTATCCGCCGACGGTGCTGCTCCACGGTGGTATGGATACCGATGTACCATTCGAACAGTCCAGGTTAATGGCCGCAGAGTTACAACGCCACGGCGTGGACTATAAGTTAATTTCGCAACCGAACTGGCGGCACGGATTTGATGCTCTTGATGACCCTGAAATACAGCAATATATTGTAGAAACATCTCCTGAAAGGAAAAATGATCTTCCCAAACCCAATGATCCCGCCGTTAGACAGGCGCACGCAGATATATTGGCATTCCTTAAAAAGTACCTGAAAAAATAGCAGGCTATCCATTCAAAATTTATTATAAATCAAGCCCGCAATGATGCCATCAAGACCAGGTATCCAGTTTTGCCGAATTTGATGGTCCGGGTCTTGAGGTTAACATTTTTAGTGGACTTCAATACGCTGGATGGCGACACTTTGGTTCAGCCACTGCTTAAGATAATTGCCCATTGCCTTTCTGGTTTTTTCGGGAATTAACAAAGTTATTTCTGCAGAGAAAAACACCCTTTCTCCAAGTTGTTGCACCTCTTGGCAAGGGCTGCGGCCATTCCAGGCGAGGTGCGCCTCGCCTAAAGCGCCTGCTTTTGGTGCCATGAACGCAGACAAGCCAACTGAATACGGCAAAATTACATTGAAGGAGTACTACAGTGTATAAAACCTTGATTTATAGAACTTCATTGGGTCGTCGTTCGCTGGCAATGACTTTTGAAACGCAGGCCTTGCTGCCAGACGACGGTAATAGGCGTTTGTTTTTGGAAACAGTTCCAGGTCAGTAAACAATCGTGCGACGTGAACGCTGTAGCCAACGCTGATATCTGCAGCCGAAAAACCGCTATCGAGCAAGTAATCTCGATGCTCCAGACGGGTTTCCACTACTTCCAGAGTTTTCTCCAGGCGCCGTTTTTCCAGCTTGATAACAGTCGGGGAACGAAGTTCCGGCGCGTTCAGAGCGATAAATTGCTGAGTCAGGTTTGCGGCGTGAACAGCCATGGTCTCGGAATAATGTACCCATTGAAGCCATTGTGCCCGTTCGGGGTGATCGGGGGCGCGATGCAGGCTGCCGTCATCGTATCGTTCACATAACACTTGAGTGATTGCACCGCTTTCAAAAATGGTTTCGTCGCCGATTTGCAGGCAAGGCACTCGCCCCAGCGGGTGAATTGCAAGATATTCGGGCGTTCGAAGCTCATCCCCAAATGCATGTGCCACCACATCAACACTCAGATTGAGCTCATGAATCAGCCAGAGCGCGCGCATGGATCGGGCTTCCGGACAATGATGCAGAACCAGCTTTTCGGTAGTCACTTGATCTCTCGGGGCGTTTTGGTGAATGTCACAGTTTACCTTATGCCAATTCGCATCGGTAAACCAGGTAATATTTTCCTGTCGAGAGTTGTGTGAACCCGGGTGTAAGGTTATCTTTTCCATGCTTTTAAAGGGGGTGACTCGATGATTGTCCTGATTTTTGGTTTGATTGTGTTTTTGGGTGCGCATTCAGTTTCTGTTTTTGCCGAGCCCTGGCGCAATCGTATGGTGAACACAATTGGTGACCGCGCGTGGAAAGGCCTGTATTCACTGGTGGCCCTGGTTGGTCTGGCCGCTATCATATACGGATACGGTGTTGCCAGGATGTCACCAATTGTGATCTATACACCCCCGTTCTGGCTGCGGCATATAGCCTTGCTGCTGATGGCGGCATTTTTTCCCCTGTTTCTCTCCACTTACTTTCCGGGCAGGATCAAATCGGTACTCCGACATCCGACACTGATCGCCACCAAAACCTGGGCATTGGCTCATTTGCTGGCAAATGGCACTTTGGCAGACGTATTGCTGTTTGGCGGTTTCCTGGCTTGGGCTGTTGTTGATCGCGTTTCCCTGAAACGGCGCACGCCAAGATCTGTGCCAGAAATACCTGTTGGCAAATGGAATGATTTTATTGTGATTGTCGGGGGCCTGGGACTGTATCTGTTATTTGTGTTTTGGGCTCACCGGTGGTTGTTCGGAGTGTCGCCGACCAGTTTTTAGCCAACATCTTAAATGTCTGTGGTATCAGTGAAATTATCAGGTTCCGGTGATGTTGTCTTTTACAGGCTCTGCCATATACTACCTGTTTTATCTTGACGAATGATGAGTCAGCCATGAATTGGGAAAGTTTTGTTGCCATTACTATTGCGACGTTGATACTGGTTGCGACGCCGGGGCCGGTGGTGTTAGCGACGATTGCCAGGTCATCTATGGGCGGCTTTAGTGCGTCGATTATGTTTTTGACCGGTGTACTGGTGGCCGACCTGATTTACGCTGGCCTTGCTGTAAGCGGACTTTCCTACATTGCTGCGCAATACGGCCCGGCGTTTATGGTGGTCAAATATCTGGGGGCTGCCTATCTGATTTACCTGGGCATCAAGATGATTCGGGAACGCGCAAGCAGTACCAGCGAAATGCCGCCTTCGGCAGGAACAGCTGATGTTGGTCGGGAGTCTGCTTTTGCAGGTTGGCTCAGTGGGCTGCTGGTTACTTTGGGTAATCCCAAATTGATTCTGTTTTATGTCAGCTTTTTGCCGACTTTTGTGGATTTGACCCAATTGAGTATGGCAGGGGCTCTGTTCACGGTAGGTTGGGTAGCCTTTTTGTTTTTTGCGGGAAACCTGGTTTGGGCTCTTGGTTCTGCGAGCCTGGGTGTACTGCTTAAAAGTCCACGCTCTTTGCGTTGCCTGAATATCGGGTCGGGTACAGTACTGGTGGGTGCCGGGGCGGCTATTGCGATAAGAGATTAACGGGTTGAATTTCCTGTGGCTATATGTGACGTCCCCATTCTCTAAATGAAGCGGCCCAAAAATGAACCCTGTAAATCCCCGCGTACTTGTTGTCGCTGTGATCGCCGTTTGCTGCATGTCTCTGGTGCCAGTTCTGATTAGATCCACGGTTGCCAATGAAACCACAATCGGTATTGTCCGCCTTGTGATTGCATCCCTGGGGCTTACGCCTCTGTTATTCGGGCAGCGAGGATTTGGTGCTCTCAAGCTCAAGGACTGGTTGTTTATCGCCCTGATTGGCTTAACCTTCGCCACACATTGGTGGACCTATTTCTTTGCCATTAAAACATCCAGCGCCGGGCTTGGGGCGATTGCGGTGTCGACTTACGGTATACATCTGTTGTGGATTAACTGGCTGTTCAAGTCGCAGCGCCCACGACCGGGAGAAGTATTGGCGATCGTTTTGTGTTTTGCCGGTTGTTTATTGGTGGCGCCGAGCCTGGATTTTACCAGCCAATCGACCCGGGGCTTTATGGTGGGTTTGTTGAGTGGTTTGCTTTATGCCACGCTGCCTTTGCTGCATCAGCGCGCTACCCACCTGCCAACCACCACGCGCAGTTGGGGGCAATTCGCCTTTGCGGGTCTGTTTTTTCTGTTGCTGTGGCCGCAGACAGATTGGCAACTGGCCGGTGATGACTGGTGGCGGCTGGTTGTTCTGGGAGTGATTTGTACCCTGGTTGCTCATACTCTTTGGGTAAAGGCCAGCACCGAGTTGCCAGCGGTATTTACCAGTGCCGCTTACTACCTTTATGTACCAATAGCTATGGGGTTGAGTTATCTGTTCCTGGATGAGGAAATGACCATAACCAAAGTAACGGGTGCAGGTTTGATTATTTTTTCCAGTTTGATGGTGGTTGTATTGCCGGTGGTACGGCGGGGCAAGGTAAAGCCGGAAACCTGATATCCATGGTCTGGCAAATGTCGGTTGGCCGTGAATTACCGGTTTGAATCCGTCTGAAGGCCAGAAACATACTGTAATTAATCAGAGGTTCCTTTACGCTACGGACATGTTGGCTGGTTCTTCTTCATCTGTAACAGGTTCCAGTGGCTCAGGGACTTTCAGATGAGATACAACATGGCGGACCCAGGCGAACCCGGCTATTGACGCTATAACACCGCCAACTGCAATGGATAACCACGCCGACCAGATTGGCAGCGAGAACACCGAAACGCAGACGTTTGCCAGTATTACCATAGTGCCGACCCGGCCAACGGTTATCCAAAAACCGGGCCAGGAGTGGCCAAGCCCTTGAAACGTACTGGCCACGATAAACGCCACGGCAAAAAAGGCGTAACCAAGCGGGACAATACGGAAATATTGAAGCGTATAGGCAGTAACTGTGGGATCAGTCGTGAATATTCCCACGATGAGCGGTGCAAGGGTAAACGCCATTATGCCAAAAGTGAGTGCTGCTCCGGAGCCGAACAGGACCGCGGTGTTGAATATCTTCCGGGCACGCTCTTTATTACCCGCGCCGATATTTTGCCCTATCATCGCCATGGAACCGAAACCGAAGCCAATGGCGGGAATAAACGCAAAGAATTCGATGCGAAAACCGATGGAAAACGCCGCAGCACCAGCCTCCAGAAATACCGCTGACACAATGGACATCATTACCGAGAACCCGAGTGGATTGAGGGTTTGAGTTAGCGAGGCGGGAATGCCGATGTCAAAAACCTTTTTAACGGACTGCCATCGCAGGCGCAGGTTGGAAAAACGCAGTTGCACCATCATTTTGTCACCGGATAGCACGCGCAGGGCCAATGCCAGGAACACCGCTTGCGAGATGAGTGTCGCGTACGCGGCGCCGTCGATACCCATGGCCGGAACCACGCCGTAACCGAAGATAAAGATCGGGTCGAGAATGGTATTGACCAACGTCGATAATGCGAAGAGTTTAGTTGGCGTGAAGTTGTCTCCCTGCGCATTAAATGCGGTGGAAGTTGTCATCATCAGGAAGGTCAGGATGGAGCCGACAGCTGTAATGTTGAAATAGGGTAACGCGAGCGGAAAGATCTCACCAATTGCACCGGAAAGCGTGAGGAACTGTGTTCCAAAGGTAAGGGCAAGCGCTGTGAAAAAAAGCGCCACGATACTTGCAAGTGCGTAGGCCTGCCCCAGCACCCGCTCGGCTTCTTCTTTATTGCCGGCGCCCATGTTCATGCCCATCAGCACCGCGGAACCAATGGAGATGCCCATGGCCAGCGAAATCATAATGAACAGGGTAATTTGGGATATAGAGACCGCGGCGATCGCATCAGGCGAGAGTTTGGCGACCCAAAACGCGTCCACCAGGTTGTACAGCGTGTAAAAAAACATCGACAGCATCATTGGCCAGGCCAAAGACCAGAGTTGCCTGGGGATACTGCCTTTGGTGAGGTCCTGTCCGTGCATGGGATACTGTCTTCCTGTTATCTGTTTGGGTTGAAGGGGCGCGCAAGCGGCGCACAGTATGCCAGAATTTGGCTGTTCACATAAGTCGTGGAGGCTGGTGAATATTCTGTTGAAACCGCATCTCCGGGGTGTATAGAAGAGAGTGTATAGAGGTGTATACAGGAATGGCGCTTACTTGAGGGCGGTCGCATGTCGCACGCTTTATGTCGCACGCTTTTAAGGCCGGTCCAACGCTTCTTCGCACAAACCTGATGCCCCAGAACAGTGCCCCGTAACAGAGGACTACAGAGGCATGTTGTTTTTAGCGTGGGACGTACGAAAAATAGTTTTACCATTTCGGCGCCGAAGGCGGTCCGAAGGACCGAGCGACAGCGAGTCACTACCGACG
>JBNKFQ010000274.1:0-6730 GCA_050289385.1 Porticoccaceae bacterium
CTGTATTTTGCCGCAAGTATCAGCAAGAACTTGAAGGCCTGGCTACCCCGCCATTTCCAGGCCCCAAAGGTCAGTATATTTTTGACAATATCTCTGCCAAAGCCTGGCAGGAATGGCTGGCGCACCAGACCATGCTGATCAACGAAAAACATCTGAATATGATGGACAAGGACTCTCGCAACTATCTGGCAGAGCAGCGCGACAAATTTTTGTCTGGTGAAGAGTTTGATGCTGCAGAGGGCTATGTGCCAATTGAAAAACCCGGAGATTGATCATTTGTTGATGATTCAATCTTTGCACAAGCAACAATCGGCGTTCATATACCCGCCATCACTCGCATCCGTTTCTTTAAGGCAAAGTAGCGTGTAGTGCGCTTTTCGCCTTCTTTCCTTATTCGGCCTACAGCAACCAGCGCAGATAGTCTGCGCTGCAGTGTTTTGTCTTCAACAGGGAAAGACAGGTGGCTCTTGATCTGGCCCCGACTCATACCTGCAACCGATTCAGATAAAATCAACTCAATTTCACGACACTGTTTACTTATTTTGCCAGCCATAAAATGTCCCTATAAAACCTCGATAGGGACACTACAAACATTTAGGGACATTTTCAAGATTTTTAGGGACAAAAAGGCTCCATCGATATCTCTGTTACCACAACAAATCAGATTTTTTGGCAAGCCCTTGACGACAACAGGGCAAGCAGGTTTAATACGCGCCTCGCTGACTAGGGGCAACCGCCCAACAGCAGCAAATTGCCCAGGTAGCTCAGTCGGTAGAGCAGTGGACTGAAAATCCTCGTGTCGGTGGTTCGATTCCGCCCCTGGGCACCATTAATTACTTTATAAATCAATGACTTACCACTAACTGAAGCCTTTTGTTACCACGTTGTTGTGACAGAATTGTGCCTTCGATATTGGTCGCCGCTCCCATCAGGTGTTCCGACGCCAAATGGGCATGATGCTGAACTCCATCCGCTAACGCGGCGAGTCCTGGCTGACAAAACTATTTAAAATATTTCTCCAGCTTATCAAGACAACCATGCCAGCCATGGGTATGTTTCTCCGCTGCCTCGGCAGTAGCGAATTTTTCGTGCAGAAGACCAAGCCTGGTTTGCTCGCCACTTTGTTCGAAGTTGACCGTGACACGCGTATCACTCACTTCTCCACCTTCCCAGGCCCAGGTAAATTGCAAACGCTTATTGGGTTGTATTTCGGTGTATTCGCCTGTGGCGATGTGATCGCCCTCTTCCGACACCATATGAATCCGGTGCTTGCCACCGACCCTCAAATCGACATGGGCCTCTTTGCACTGAACATTGCGCGGCCCCATCCACCGACACAACTGCTCCGGGTCGGTTCAGGCGTTAAAGAGTTTTTTGGACAATACCGGGAACAGGCGTTCGATAAAAAGTTGATGCTTGTCGCTCATTGTTTACTTCCCTCGTCGAGGAAAAACTTTTCAAGATTATCGAGATTGTCACTCCAGAATTTTTCGTAACCCTTGATAAAGTCCTGCGCCGCAATCAACGGTTTTGAATTCACTTGGTAAAGATGAAGTTGGCCATTTTTTTCGGGACAGAAGGCTTGCACTTTGCAGCACCTTCAGATGTTTCGACACGCCGTTGAGAGACTTGTTGAATTCGTTGGCAATGTCACCGACCGTGCGCGCCTGCGATGAAACAAGTTTCATAATGTCGCGACGGGTACGATTAGCAAGAGCCGCGAACACCCTGTCGAGCTGATTTTCTGCTGTATGAATACTCATGGGTTCAAGCGTAGACGAGAATTGCCCAACACTCATCTTTTGGTTGAATGTTGGGCAAAAGATCGAAAAGATTAAAATCGTTAAGCCTGTTGTGACAATTCCGCACACAATTCCTTTCGGGCCTGTTAACACTAAATCAGTTCAAATAAAACACATCCAGAACAGCGTGTGTTGCATTGATTATTCTCACAATACGATCATCAACTCTTCGCAATGAAGTACCTTCTGGTTGCTCGGGCAAACGGCGCAAAATCTCACGTGGCAAGGGATGACTGTGACGATACAAGTCAGCGTCCAGAACTTCTCCCCTGGCCACTTTATTTTTCCATCCTGGAGGCAACTCGCCACCGCGTGCGAGTTTCTTTTTCAGACCCGGGGGCAAGGATTTTTTTTTCTTGCTCCTGGAAGCATCCCGATATTTGACCCGTTCTTCGAGATAATCCTCAAAAACCTGTTTTTCACCACCACCAAACAGGATATCAGCGACTGCGATGGCTGTTTCAATATCCTCTTCAGTATCTTTGTCAGCGTTTGAGTTCGGGCTAACAAATATTACCGACAAGGCAACCACTGCCGACAATAAACTGCGGATATAAATTCCCATATTGTTCTCCTGTTATAAACCCTGACGCTACAGTATAGAGGTGGCGACACCATACACAAAGCAAAGCTCCGGCGCCTGTTGACGTTTTGGTTGTTTCGTCTCAACACAAATGCTTTCATAGTCACACAATATGTTTTCCCTGCAATGAGTTGTGCCATGCCAGATATTCTGCAAGTTCTCGCCATCGCTGGTACTGCTGCATTTTCGGTCAGTGGGGCCCTGCAAGCAGCCCGACATCGTATGGATATTGTCGGTTTTATTTTTATCGGCTGTATTACCGGTATCGGCGGGGGCACACTGCGAGATCTGGTGCTGGACACCCCCGTGTTCTGGCTGGGCGAATGGCACTACGTTGTGATATGCAGCCTGGCGGCAATGGTGACATATTTTTCCACCCCGCTGATCAACAAGGCATCGAGAGCCTTGTTATGGGCAGATGCCGTGGGCATGGCGCTGTTCAGCGTACTGGGCGCGCAAAAAGCGCTATCGCTTGGCGCCAGTATTCCGGTGGCCGCCATCATGGGTATGTTCAGCGCCTGCCTGGGTGGCATTATTCGAGACATGATCCTCAACGAAATCCCCATCATCCTGCACCGGGAGATCTACATTACGGCATCTCTGACCGGTGCCCTCGGCTACGCCATTGCCGCAAAGGTGATTGCATTACCCGAAACCACGTCGGTGCTGACGGGCTGTGCGGCGGCGTTTACTGTGCGCGCGCTGGCGATCAGTCGCAACTTCAGCTTGCCTGCGCACAAGGGAACGGAGTGAGGCTCGCAAACACCGCGTCGGCTCTGTTTCCGCTACTGCTTCCGCTTGAGCGCCAGCGTTTCAATACCATTGCTCGCTAATCGGCTGCGCGCTTTGGTCATGGTTGTGCGGTTATCAAACGGGCCGACCATAACCCGATACCACCGGTCTCCGGCTGCCGTTTTGGCGTTTTCGATGTTGGTGTTCAGGTTCATCAACAACAACTGTGCGCGCAAGCTGTCAGCGTCGCCAGCATTTTTAAAAGAACCGGCCTGAAGCAAATAGATAGAACGCTCCACCGGTTCGGCGGTCGGTTGCCGGTTGCTACTGCCAGCGGCAACGGCCGGTTCCTCTTCATCAATCACCACAACTTCGTTTTCACTCAAACGCTTGTAAAAATCAAATCGCGGTTTTCTGTTGGCTGCGCCGGTATCCTGTCCGGCTTCTTCTCCCGACTCCGCAGTGGAAAAGTCGGGTGTTGCACCCGGCACAAGAATCAGGGACGTCAGCAAAGCGCCTACGGCTACTCCCGATACAAACCAGAACAAACCACCTGGCTTGCCACCGGTTTTGCTGTTGTTTCTGCGACGGGTGGTCTGACTGCGCGGTCTCGACTTGGCGGTAGTCCTGGCATAATCTCGGCTCATTGGCTGTTTTCTCTGAAATGCAAGCGTGTAAGGTTAACGATAACTAGGGCCTGTTAACACTAATTTGATACCCACTGTTATGCCTAAAAAAGCACCAATCAAGGCACGAGGAACGTGGTTTGGTTACTCCAAATGAGTGACGAGTAACGCGGAGTGGTGCTTTTTTAGGCACAACCCGAAGGGCTGGGACCATTTTTGCACCCAGATTCGTTGTCAGTCGCTTATTTAGAGTTACTAAACGGCGCTCCTTCCGCCTCGCTGGGCACAATAATGGCCTCCAGCAGCGGCTATCAAATTAGTGTTAACAGGCCCTGGGAGCGCATATGTTACGGAAGACGATACAAACAGGCATCGCTTTTTTTATCGGTTTTGCCTTTTTACTCGACATTTCCCTGGCTCAACATCAAATTGAACACACTCTGCCCCCCCCGACTCGCTCCGCTTACGTCATATCCTGCGGATCTACGTCCACCGACCATCTGACCTTTCTCGCCACAGGTACTGCCGGTAACAAGTCCACCCATCGGGATAACAGATTTTGCAAATCGGCTCTGGACGCGAAGGTCAATGCAAGTTGATAACGATAGCGACCACTGCGCTTTTCCAGGGGGGCGGCTAACGGCCCCAGATAACTGCGCTGCGCATTGGCGGGGGCCAAAGTTTGTGCCTGCTCGCGCGCAGCGCGCAAAAAGCTCTCGGCATCGTCGCGCTGACTCGATTCGGCTCGCAACAGGGCCATATAGCGATAGGGCGGCACCTGGGCCAGCTCGCGCTCGCGCATCAGCTCACGAGCAAAGGTCCTGTAACCGTCACGACTCAACAACCTGACCAGCGGGTGATCACTGTGATGAGTTTGCAACATCACTCGGCCCGGCCTGTCACCGCGCCCGGCGCGCCCCGCCACCTGGGTAATCAGCTGCCCCATGCGTTCGACAGCGCGAAAATCGGCGCTGAACAAACCGCCGTCTGCGTCGAGGATCGCCACCAGGGTAACACCGGGAAAGTGATGCCCCTTGGCCAGAATCTGCGTACCCACCAGAAGACAGGGCTGACCTTTGGCGATTTCACGCGCCACCGCTTGCATGGAATGCTTGCGCCGCGTGGTGTCGCGGTCAACACGAATTACCGGATAAGCGGGAAACAGTGACTCCAGCACCGCTTCGCTGCGCTCTGTGCCCTGCCCCAGATATTGTAATTCCCTGCTGAAACACAGCGGGCAATCGACCGGGACTGGACGCTGATGTTCGCAGTGATGACACAACAGGCGGCGATCCTCGCGATGTACCGTCATACGCACATCACAACTCGGGCATTCGGCGACCCAGCCACAATCGTGACACATCAGGGTAGGCGCAAAACCGCGCCGATTGATAAACACCAGCACCTGGTTGCCGGATTTCAGCTCCGCTTCCATCACATTGAGCAAGCGAACACTGAAACCCGCCGTAAGTGGTTGCTTGCGAATATCCAGCAATTCCCATTCCGGCAAACTGGCATTGCCGGGCCGCCCGGTTAACTCAAGTTTGTGATAACGTCCGCTGGCAGAATTATGCAGGCTTTCCAGCGCCGGTGTTGCACTGCCCAGCAGTATCGGCACACCTTCGCGGTGAGCGCGAACCACAGCCAGGTCGCGGGCGTGATAACGAAACCCTTCATGCTGTTTAAACGAGGGATCGTGCTCTTCATCAACAATAATCACGCCCGGATTTTTCAACGGTGTAAAAATCGCTGAGCGCGTGCCAATAACGATAGATGCCTCGCCGGTGCGCGCCATATCCCACGCTACCAGGCGTTCGCGATCGGTAAGCCCGGAATGCATTACCGCAAGCTTGCGGTTAAAACGATCTTTGAAGCGCTGCACGGTTTGCGGAGTCAAGCTGATCTCTGGCACCAACACCAGCGCCTGGCGACCATAACGCAGTATCTTTTCGATGGTTTGCAGATAGATTTCGGTCTTGCCGCTGCCGGTTTCACCCTCCAGCAAATAACTTCGATAACCGTGTAGCTCAATGGCATCCATGACCTGTTGTTGCGCCTCATACAGCACCAGCGGTTGCTCAGCCAGCAAGTTTTCTTGCGGTTGACTGGCCGGCTCGAAAGCCACCGTTATGCACTCAACCAGGTTCTTTGCCTCCAGACTTTTTAGCACGGCTCGCGATATCCCTTCAGCATCCAGCACAGTCCGGTTGACCGAGGTATTTTGCTGTAACAGGTTCAATAACTGCTGCTGGCGCGGTGCTCTGGCCAATGCGTCTGTCGGCAGGCCCTTGCCCAGCGCACTCAGTTGCCAGCGGATTTCACGCCGATCCGGCAGCGCCTCGCCCTGCCGAAGCAGAGTCGGCAACATATTGCTCAACGCGTCCCCTGCCGGATGCTGGTAGTAGCGCGCTGCCCACAGCAGCAGATCAAACAGCAGGGGCGACAGCAGAGGCTGGTGGTCCAGCACGGCGCTTATGGGTTTGAGTTTGTGCTCGGGCACAGAACTCTGTTCGCTTGTACCCAGCACCAGGCCCACCAGATTGCGACGACCAAAGGGCACAACCACGCGCGTGCCAACATCGAGCTCGCCCTCGTATGGCCCGGGTGGCAGATAGTCAAAAGTCTGTCGCAGAGGCGATGGCACAGCAATCTGGTAATACATGGGCTATTGTGTTTTTACCGGTTTTTGAGTAGGATCCGCGATCCGAAATTCAGGCATACGGTGCCCGGCGCCAGGCATAGCGATTCTGAGTGACCAGGTGGCGGTATGCAAGAAACCAGAGGCAATTAAAATGAAAGCTGACATCCACCCGAAATATGGTGAACTGACCGCGACTTGCAGTTGTGGCAATGTAATTAAAGTAGGGTCAACCGCTCCAGGCAACATTCACCTGGACGTGTGCCAGGCCTGCCACCCGTTCTACACCGGCAAGCAGAAGCTGGTGGACAGCGCGGGTCGTATCGAGCGCTTCAACAAGAAGTACAAC
>JBNKFQ010000275.1:0-8983 GCA_050289385.1 Porticoccaceae bacterium
ACATCAGTTCGGCGAAACCTTGAAGTGAGGTTAAATGTTTGTTCATCGAATTTGCCTCCACCCAACCTATATGGCTAATCAGCCGTTCCCCGCCCTCTGTAGCGGCGATACAACCAGAGAACAAAAATAAATACGGCTCCGGTAAGCAGGGCAATGCCCGCTTTACTCGCCAGCATGTTGTAGTTCAGGTTTTCTGCCGCCGCCGCAGAATCACCTTCGGCTGTATTTGCCCAGGCAACGGCGCTTTCCTGCAAACCACTGTCCTGCCAGTTATTGAGTTGCGCGGGAAACAGGGTAACGGTGACATTGTCGTAAGGCAGCCCCTCAACACTATTCACTACCAGCGCTTTTATCGATGCCATCATATTCTTTAACTGCGAATGTGGATGATGTTTAATGAACACCGACGCCGATGAAGGGCCGCGCTTATCGTTGAGTACGTCTTTTTCCGGTATGGACAGGTGCACCCGCGCGACAATCACGCCATCAATTTCTGAAATGGTTTTGGTCAGCTCCTGCGAAAGACCGTACAGAAACCGGGTTCGTTCCTCCAGCGGAGATGAAACAAAACCTTCCTTTTTAAACACTTCGCCGAGGGATTCATAATTATCGTGGGGATAGCCATTGGCACTCAGGATTTCCACCGCCTGGGGTATATCATCGCGCGGCACGTGTAAGTCCCAATGGTTGTCGAGCTGAAATTTGCGCGCATCAATATCCGCGCGCAGTAGCAGTGCCAGCATTTCATTGGCCTGCTGCTGATCCAGCTTTGCATAGAGAACTTCTGTACCACAGGCGCAGAGTAAAGCGACGACTGATAGAAGGACGAAAAGCCGCCCCGGTTTTGTCAGGCGGGGATTGATTCTTAACCTGTTTTTTTCAGCGGACTTTTTCATCACAAAACCTACTCAATGTATCCCTCAGGATTGCTGTCGGAACAATTGCTGCACACCGTCGGAAGATCGATTTGCCACATTGGCCGTCAATTCACACTGGAACATAAACTCATGGGCACGCATGGTCAGCATCATCAGCTCACTGGGCTTAACGTCATCACCCACCGCCATTTCAGACTCTGTTTTCAAAACCTGTGATTTTTCATTCAAACTCGCCAGCGGATTAAGCAGTTGCTGCAGCCCCGCCGAGGCGGCGGGTTTGGCTTCACTGCCGGTTACCTTTTCCCCCGCCTGTTGCAGCGCATTTTCAAAGCGCGTTATATCCTGCTGAGCAAAGTTATTGTTCAGCGTATTTTCACCAACCCCACTACCCACTGGGGACAAGGCCTGCAACAATTGACTGGAATCAATATTCATTGTGTCATCTCATTTTCTTCTAAAAGTCTCTCGATACCCAAAGCAGAAAGAGTGAAATTTTTCACTGCTTTCTCGCCAGCGTCTCCAACGCCTGCCCCGCGCTGTTGTTTGCGGTTGAGGCAGCTGTCGATAAGAAAGTCAGCTTGTGGGATTCCGCTGACAGTTGTACGGCGATTGCCGGGTCATCCCCGCCATTGCTGAGTCCCGACGACAGCTTGACGAGTCTGTCGGCCTGTTTGTCCAGAGCGCTGCCCCAGGCTGTTGCCATCGCCGAATACCAACTGATTTCACTTTTTTTTGACACAGGGTTTTTGGATGTCGCGGCGGGTGTTGTGCCAGTTACCGGGCTAATGCCGGCGTTGTTGTTGCTGTACATGCTTTTTTCCTCTGATTGGTCAAACAGAATTAAGGTTTTTTGTGCTTTAGGACGTTATACCCAAAGCGTTTGAGATTTAGGTATATTTCGCGCGTCTCCCCTGGTCAAAACCGCAGCCAACTGATTTCCCCGTCCCTGTCCACCTGTACGCCGTCGACAGTGATTTCTCTGATTGTGTAGCCGCCGGGCAATAACGAGCCGACGAAATAGCGACCGCCGTCCTGGCTGGCTACATAAGCGGTATCGCCATCGACAATAGCGCTCAGGCGTCTGCCGGGATCAATAACAAAGCGGGAATCGGCGTTTTCAGCAGCCGGCGGCGGGCTTGAGCGTGCAAAACTCAACGCCGTCAGATCCGGAACATCCTGGTGCACAAACGCCGCCACCTGTTTGATTTTTGGGTTGTCGCCGTCCAGGTTTTTTACCTCAACGCGCCCGCCCCCCGCATACTCGACTTTGGCCCCGTAACCGTTTATGCGAAACACATCCCGTACCTGTTCGAGCAACCTTTCAGCGGTTTGAATCCGCAGCAGCACCGGCAGACTTTCACCGGCGAGTTTTTCCCGCAGCTTTTCCAATTGGTTGGACTTGAGTATCCCGGTTATCGCCCACCTGCCCCCGGTTTGCGACAGCTTGAGTTCCGTCGCCACTGCCTCGGCAGCCATGATTTCCGTGATTCGTTTTTGCAGTGCTTCATTGTTGCGGGATGTACCCTTGACGGAATCACCGATACCCGGCAGCAGGAAGGTTACCAGGATAGCAAACACCACTGCGCCGACACCGCCGATAAACCAGAAAGAGGATTTTGGGCGATCCACCGGGCCCGCTGCTTCATCCGATGCACCGAGGGGGTCAACCTCTTCCCTGGCGCCGTGATGAAGTGCAATCACCACATTTGCGGGTAAGAGTTTGATTTCGTTTTCAGCCAAAACGTCCAGTTGTGAACCCGGCCCGAATTCACCGCCGTTGAGCTGCACCTTGCCTTCCAGCCCTTTTACCACTATCCGGTTCTGGCGCTTCATCAGTGCCAGGTGTTGCGCGGCGACGCCTTCATCGAACAGTTGCAGGTCACATTCAGCACCGCTGCCAATCACCAATAGTTCGCCTTCCTCCAATACCACACTGGCGCCCTGGTGCAATCCCTGGGCAATATCCAACTGCCAGCGGCGGTGGTTTTCCGGTGCGCAATCCGCTGCTACAGTGTCATCATTCGATCCCGGCCCGATGGTTTCCGGCTCAATGGCTATCGGATTTAGGGTTGTTGGCCCAGTCTCAATACCCATTTTTTCTGCAATGGTTGTGGTCATGGTTCGCTCACTCCAATACATTTCCTACTACAGCGTTTTCATTGCAGTGCGGTTATCAGTGACAATGCGCGGGGAAATTAAAAACAGTCTTTCAGTGCGGTTTTCCAAGGTATTGTTTCGCTGGAATAATTTGCCGATACCGGGCATATCTCCTAATATCGGTACCTTGGAAACTGTTTCAGTTTTACTGTCTCGCACCAGTCCACCCAGCAACAGATTTTCTCCGTCGAAGATTATCGCCTGTGTGCTGAGCGAGGACTGTTCAATAATCGGTATATCATCCACACTGGCATCCGGTACTATGACACCGTCCTCAATGGTCACCAGTAAACGGATTTTAGGTGAACTGCGTTCGCCGACAATATTGGGCAATACCCGTAGTGTGGTGCCTGCAGAGACATTAAACAGATCCACTTCCTCGCGCCCGGCCACCCTCACATAAAAGGACTGATCGTTTTGCAGCACAGCTTCGATATTGCTCAGGGTCAGTACCTGTGGCCGCGATACCACCTTGGCCGAGCCCCTCTTGGCCAGCGCCCTGACCCGCGCCAACAGTTGCCGCGCATCGCCGATCACGGTATTGAGCAGCAGACCACCGTTTTCAGCAAACGCATCTAACCCTTCGCCGCCGCCCAATCGAGCCTGATTGCGGTTGCCGTCGTAGAGCCAATCGAACCCCAGGTCTTTCAGTTTATTTTTATCGATATCGATGATGGTCACCTGGATTTCAACCAACTGCGGTTCCTTATCCAATTGCTCAATCAGGTTGGCATACAGGGGCATGGAATCGGCGTAATCGCGCACGATAACCGCGTTTAAATTGCGCTCGGGCTCGATGCGAACCACACTACCGCGGCCCGTGGTATTGGCTCGCAGGGGCTCGCTTTTATTGACACGGCCGGTCACCTGACTGTCATCATCGGTATTGTTAAATCGACTCAACCCCTTGCCCCGCAACCCCTGCAGGGCGCGGCTGCCGGGAGGGCCAAAACGCTGGGTGCGACTGCTTAATGAACGACCGTCGCCTACCATATTGCTCAGCAGTGTGGCAACCCCGGGTATGACCACTTCGGCTCCATTCTGGAAGTAGCTGACATCGGCCGCGGATGCATACTTCAATGGAAATGTCTTAAAAACCAGTTCATTTCTTTTACCGGACGACTTTATTACCACATTGCGGTTTGCCGCACTGGAAGTGCGCGGCCTGCCCACCAACGCATTGACAAGCTCTTGAGTGTCATAGATAAACTGCCTGGCACCGCGCACCTTGATCAGGGACTGTTGCGGCAGCACCTGCACGGACTGATAATCGTTGACCAGTTCCTGTCGGGAAATTTCAATGATAATTTTACTGATTTTTCTTTTGTCAATTTTGATTGAGCGACTCTGAGCTTCACTGGCTAGGCTGATATGCATGGCGTGACCGTCGTAATATGGCAGCAGGCTGTAGGCCTTTACCAAATCCGAAAAAACTTTTTCCGGCCTGTCACTGAAACGACCGCTGATGCGACCCCCAACCTTTTCACTCAATAAAACTTTAATGCCGTTAGTTGAAAAAAAACTCTGCAGAAAATCTCTCAGCGACTGTTCCTGCGCATTGATCACCGCCTGCTTTGTCGGCCAGTCGGGTTCGATACCCTGTGCATTCAGACACAGGGCAAAACAAAGAATAAGCGTTGAGTATTGAAAAAGTTTTAACATAGCGTTGCCTCTTAGGCGTTTGCAGCTTTTTCTTGTACAATTTTCTGTTTTACAGCATCCTCTGCTATGTCGATCAGAGGGCCAGTTTTCCGGCCAGTGTAATGCCCACTGGCATCATTAGCTCCTGATAGGACAACACAGGCAGTAGCGGAAAATCCTGTTGCACAATATTTTTCATCTGGCGCCGCACGTCGACCGCGGTTAACAATGCCGGTGCATTTTCTCCAGTAGGTACCCGGCTTTCACAAGATTGTTCAATGTCTGCAGAAGAAAAATTTCGCACTGCTTCACGCACCTGCATTTGCAGACATTTGATTTCTTCCGGGTCCATGCGCAACTGCGGCCCGCCCGGTGTCTGCTGAATACTCTGGCGAATTCGCTCTTCGGTATCCGGTTCAATCAACAGGGCTACAATGCTGTTGTCCTCCCGCACATAACGGGCTGTCATATAGCGTTTTAAACCGATTCGCACCAGTTCGGTGAGATTGGTGGGGTCTTTTTCTTTTGCCCCCCACTCCAGCAGAGCTTCAAAAATATCGCGCAGATTTCTAATGGGGATGCCTTCATCAACGAGGTTGCGCAACACTTCGGCGATGGTGCGGATAGCCACGTTGCGCAATACCTCTTTAATCAGCGCCGGGTACTGACGGCTGAGTTCGTCGATAATATTACTGACTTCCTGTGTGCCCAAAAACTGTGTAGCGTGTTTGCGCAACTGACGCTCCACCCGGGAGATAAACCACTCACGGCTATTTTCCGTTGTCTCAGCGCACATACCTGACTCGTCCGGCGTTGAGGTGTCGGCATCTGTCGCCGCATCAATGTTACCGCTGTCCACGCTGACATCGAAAATGATGATGCGATAGGCATCCGGCGCTGTATCGGCGTTGATGCGCGGCACAATCGGTGGAATAGGCACGCCCAGCTCATCGCCCAGCCGCTGCGCCATCAGGTGCAGCTCCTGCCAGTCTGGACTGTGGTTCTGTCCCAGTTCGATAATCAGGGGTTCAGCGACCGACAGTTTCTTTTCATTGTCCTGCCCATCTGTACCCCTCTCGCCATTCCACTGGCCTTGCCACTTTCCTGGCAAAATACTGTCGTGTGAAAATTTCTCTGCGAAGTTACCCGTCCCGGTTTGCTTGCGTATCGCAGCTATCAGATGTGTCAGGGTTCGGGGCCGGGCAAGATGCGCGGTGGTGAGCAAAAGGGCTCCCAGAGCCAGAAATACCAACGTGGGAAACCCCGGCACTGTGGACAGTAACAGGGCAATCAACCCGGTTACCAGCAGCGCCCGCGGCTGTGCTAACAGTTGTCGGCCGATCACCTCGCCCAGATTTCTATCGCTGTTTTCACCGGTTGTGCGCGTTACCAACAGGCCGGCCGCCATGGCGCCGAGCAGTGCCGGAATCTGCGCCACCATGCCGTCGCCGATGGTTAAGATGGAGTAGATCTGCATGGCGTCACCCACCGACATATCCCGCTGCAACAAGCCTATGGCCAGCCCACCCACCAGGTTCACCACTACAATAATGATGCCGGCGATGGAGTCACCTTTTACAAATTTCATGGCGCCGTCGAGGGAACCGTTTAGCTGACTTTCCTTTTCCAGCAGTTTTCGTTTTTCCTTGGCTTCTTCCTGGGTGATCAAGCCGGCGCGCAGGTCGGAATCGATGCTCATCTGTTTGCCGGGCATGGCATCCAGGGTAAAGCGCGCCGCCACCTCCGCTACCCGTTCGGCGCCCTTGGCGATTACGATAAACTGCACAACGGTGATAATGATAAAAACCACAACACCCACCACCAGATTGCCACCGGCGACAAAACGGCCAAAGGCATCGATAATATGTCCGGCATCCGCACCCAATAGAATCAGGCGTGTAGTCGCCACCGAGAGGGCCAGACGAAACAGCGTTGCGATCAATAGCACACTGGGAAAGCTGTTAAAGGCCACGGCACTGGGAATATAAATTGCCACTAACAGCAACCCTATGCCCACGGCTATGTTCACCGCTACCAGAGCGTCGACCAGCGCCACCGGTAGTCTCAGTACCATCAGCGCGACAATAACCAATACGCCGGCGGCAAGAACCACATCGCTGTAGCTGCCTCTGCCAAAAAGAGTCGTCAGGGTAGATCCGGTCTTGTTCATAAGCGGCCTTGAATCAGTGTTAGTCGTAGTACCAGGGAAGTTGCACGAAATCAGTTGATGGAAATATTTTTTAAGGGTTTGAACACGGCTCGCCGGTTGAGCGGGTTGAGCGGATCACTGCCATCGTAGAGCTCTTCCTCTCCCCGCCCGATAATCAGCATGCGCTCGGGCTCAATGGCAAAGCTCGCCGTCAGGTAGTCCTTGATTGCCTGAGCGCGACGCTCGGACAGATCATAATTATAAACGTCAGTCCCCTTGGCATCCGTGTGTCCTTCAATGATCAGCACTTCGTTTTTTACACGCTCCAGCGTCAGCATTTCACCCACGGAATCGAGCAGTGGCAGTGATTCCGGCAGGATCCTTGTTGAGTCGTATTCAAAATTGATCATCATGCCGAACATATCGGGCTCCTTCACCGACTGGCCTTCGATAGTGCGATAGTGGGGCTTAAACAGAATGTTGGCCAACGCCTGTGGCAGTGGCGGTTCGACAAATATCGGCATTGCAGGTGAGTTGTCCGGGGATCGAGCGTATAAATTAAGGCTCAATAGGAATATAAAAAATGTAAAAATAAACTTGTTCACGGGTACCTTCCTCACCTTGGTTTGGAACTGTGGCTGGTAGGTACCGACAAATCGAATTTGGGTTCAAATATAGGGTCGGGCTCC
Source organism: Porticoccaceae bacterium (assembly GCA_050289385.1). Taxonomy (GTDB): domain Bacteria; phylum Pseudomonadota; class Gammaproteobacteria; order Pseudomonadales; family Porticoccaceae; genus JBNKFQ01. The sequence goes on from JBNKFQ010000275.1 coordinate 7,515, forward strand.
AGAGGGGGGACTTGCCGGCGAGTCTGGGTCAATTACCTGCGGATGGCCGCCTGACACTGTGCTTACCCCGGTTTATTGAGAAGCTATCGTGCCCGTTCCTAAGCGTTTGAAAAAAAGCAGAAATCACCGGGGCAAGTGATTTCTGCAAGCAGCTCAGAAACAAGCCACTCAACGACCCTGGGCGGCGTTCTTGATAGACCCCAAACCGGCAAAAGCGGTTTGTATGGTGGTATTGATCAACTGAAATTCCGTATTGGCCGCTGTAAACTGTGTCGTGGCGGTGCCAAATTCGTTGGAATCGTCGCTGCCTGAAGCCTGGGCGACCGCGTCGGCTTTTTCCCGTAAGTCATTTAGTTTATCACCCATGATCTTACCCAGTGCCGCCGCCAACACCTCAAAGATACTGCCACCGCCTCTTCCACCCGATGAACGACCGCAGGATTGCGAGCCATCACTCGATCCACTCTCGCCAATCCCACTACGTCCTTCAGAGTCCCTTTGCGCATCCAGCAACATGCCCATAATCAGTTGCCCCAGAGCATCCTCTTGCGGCTTATCCCCACGGGCAACAGCGTTTTCCAGTCTATCGGTAAAAAATGACAAAGAGTCAACAGCAGCCGGGTTGATGTCTCTTGCCTGCTGCAGCGTGCCGAGAACACTCTGACCAAAGCCATCGGCCATTTGCATAAATCCATTTTCATGCCTGGAGATAAAACTTTCCATTGCCGGGTGTGTCATATTCAGCATGCTGGGACCACTGAGAATAAGCGGATTTATATAGGTTATATCCAGCATCGGATTATGGGTGGATGTATTTTGCTGTTGCGCGATTTCCTCCCCCTTAGCAAATGAGTTATTGGCGACGGCGCCCACAATGGCCATGGCGTCCTGTTCCAGGCTCCTAGGCATTAATTTCACCAGGTCATCGACCAGGTTTTCCACCTGAAATTTAGTCTCATCCGACACCTTGTCCGGCAGGGACTTAAGAAATTGTGCTGCATTTTTAGATGCGCCGCCCTTACCGTTTGCGAGCTGTAAGGCTTCCTTCATCACGCCCGGATCATCGATGATATCCAACAGTTGTGTGAGTTTCTCACTGATGGTCGCCAGTTCCCTGTCATTGGTAACGCCTCTCAGGGAAGCAAAGAGATTATCATTTTTTGCATCGATTTTCTGCATTTTATCCAATAGTGCATCGACGGAACCCTCCAGACCGGCGACATCTGATTGAGAGAGATATTCGATCAACTCTCCCACTTGTGACGGCAACCCTTGTATATCGAAGTCGCTCACGTCGAACTGAGTTTGATTGTTTTCAACCGGACCAACCATAGTTTTCTCCTACCCTAAGGGTCTTGCTTTCATTAATGTAAAAGGCTATGCCAATAATGAGTACGGGTAGTGGGGTTAATGGTTCAGATTTTAACTTGATTTGATTTTTCAGTAATAGCCATTGTGAGGGGGGTAAG
>JBNKFQ010000276.1:0-18766 GCA_050289385.1 Porticoccaceae bacterium
GCCCTTCGGGTTGCCCCTGAAAAAGCGCCATACCGCGTTATTCGTCGTTCATTTGGAATGACCAAACTTCTCTCCTCATGCCTTGTCTGGCGTTTTTTCAGGGGCAACAGCGCCTGCTGGGTAATTGTTAACGGCCCCTAGGAGGTGCCTTACAGCAATTTTTGTTTTTCTGTTTCAGTTAATATTCGAGTGTGGTTACCCAGCAAATGTGCGTAGATTGCAGAAAATGCCAGCACGTTCTGTACGTAATGGCGGGTTTCCCTGAACGGGATAGTTTCTATCCAGACGTCCCAGGGTAAATTTTTGCCGCTTTTTTTCAGCCATCTGTTTACTCGGCTCGGCCCAGCATTGTAAGCAGCAGTGGCGAGAATCCGGTTGTCGTCAAACCGGTCCAGCATGTCCCGATAGTAACGCGTACCCAGTTCGATATTTTTGTCAGGATTCATCAGGTCACTTCTACCTTTATAGGTAATGCCATGTTTGCGAGCGATTTGTTTGGCCGTTGTTGGCATTAGCTGCATCAAACCACGAGCGCCAACAGGCGATACGGCATCTACGGCCAGCGCACTTTCCTGACGAGCCAGCGCCAGCAGCAGGTGAGTATCCATGTTCAGCGACCCGGCGTGCCGGTCTACCTGTTCGCGATAAACAAGCGGGAAGCGCATTTCGATATCGTTCCAGTAACTGGCTTTTATCATGCTCATGATGGACAGATTGTACCAACCCTTGAGTCGGGCGACTTCGGCTGCGGCCAGCCATTTTATTTCGCTGAAGTTGCGAGTTGTGCTGTACCACTCACGGCGAGCATCGAGTTTTTCGCCATGAAATTTTAATTCACGGACGCGCTGTATACCTGGCAAATTTTCCACTTCCGATATTTCTGCTTCAGATAGAGTAACAGGTTGATGTTGCATGGCGTAGTTGCCACCCAATAACTCACTGGCAATAAACCCGTAATAACTTCTTTTTTGTGCCAGCTCCGCATAAATAGCGGTGGGATCCTCTCCTTTTACCATTTGGCCAAGACGAGCATGCCAATAGCGCCAGCGGGGTTCATTGCCGTATTCATCTGGCAATTTTTCAATCCATACCAGCGCGTCGGGCCAGTCTCCTTCGGACAGAGCTTCGCGAATGCGCCACTCAAGCAGCGGTGGTTCGACCATATTCAGACTGCTGCTAAGGTATTCGTCTGCCGCGTCCCTGTTGTCCTGTCGGTATAACCCCTTGACCAGACGCTCGGTGACACGGGACTGAGCGATAACCGAAAAAGGATGGGTTTGTTTGTAATGAGCCCAGTGGGTAAGTGCCTTCGGTGCATTCGTACTTGTCAGACGTCGCAATACATGTTCGATAACAATGAGGTTTTCCGGGCTGTGGTCACGGAAGCGGTCATACTTACCGATAAGAGCAGGATTTTTACTGGCGGCGCTGGCATTTGCTGCCCAGTCACGGTAGGGCTCGGCTTTTATATATCGTCGCAGGTAACGCGCCAGTTGATACTGTCTGTTGGAGAGGGCAAGAGTATAGCGTCGCCACGCGATTTCATCAGTTATTCGCCTGGTGTCACGCAATATGTCGAACAGTTTGTTGCATCCGTCGGGCTGGGATTTTCCCACCAACCACAGTTTTAGTGCCTGGTTAAGTGCAGCGTGCTTTTCATTGTCATTACCTACCCGGTAGCGCGCGTATTCATGGTAGCAAGCAAATTCAGTGTTTGCGACCACCGGATCGTAATAACGCAGGAAGTCTTCGCCGCGTCTGCGTCTTTTAAGCTCTTTGAGCCAACGTACACGCAAACGTCTTGCAACCGGAGTGCTGTCATAGTCCGACAGAAATCTCTCTATCTCCTTGCGCGGCAATCTGCGAATACGTATCGACAGGTCCGCGTATTGCAGGTAAGGGTAGAGGGGATAATCCTCCAGTTGTCTGGTATAACTGCGAAAGGTTTTGCGAGCGCCGCGCTTCAGGGCATGAAGTGCTTTCTGATAGGTTTCGCGTTGTTGGGAAAGTTTCTCTTGCGCAGATTCAGCCAGAACCTGGCCAGACGTCCCTGCCAGCAACACTAGCAATATATAATGGCAAAGCAGTACTCTCACTACGAGTCTCTTCCTGAATGTTTTGCTCTTGGGTACGACGCAGGATGGGATGTTGCGTGCCAGAAGTTTTTGCCATCACTGCGTCTGGTGTTGATATTGAATTGGTGCTTAATCGTCTTCCTGGATTCTTACTGCCAGCACATCGCAAGGCGCGCCGTGCAGGACACCATTTGCTGTTGAGCCGAACACCAGAGCCAGGCCATGTCGACCGTGACTGCCGACGACAATCAGATCCACGGCGTTATCTTTGGCGAAACGATGCATTTCGTGTGCTGGCTGACCGACTATAACATGTTGATCGTCAGAGGTTGCACCCAATATTTCGCCCAGCTTTCTCAATCGGTTAAGGGCCTGCTCTTCCAGTTGCGTCTGGACTTCCGACAAATCCATGGGAATGTCGCCGCCATAGGCGAAAGACAGCGGTTCCTGCACATGCATCAGCGTAATTCGTGCGCCTGTAAACAAGCGCTGGACGGTGTCTACCACTTGTTGAGATTCTGAAGAGAGGTCCAGACCGACCAAAACATGTTTGTAATGTGACATAAGTAGTTACCTGACTTTTGAATCATTGTTATATGGCAGCTTACAAGATTCAGGCGGCTAAATTAAGAGGGCAAGTTATGCAAGAAGAACGGTTCTGTTACGCTATGCACTCGAACATCCACCTGAACTGTATTCAGACAGATAAGTAATAGCAGAAAATGACATACTTTTTAATACTTATTGTAATTGCCCTGATTGTTTCCCCTATAGTGGCACTGCGTTCGTCTCCACACCAGAAAAAACAGGAGCGACTACGACGCAGAGCGCAAAGTGAGGGCATCGCTGTACAACTGGTGCGCCGCCCCGATGCCCGCGACGATGAAACGTCTCTGGACTCCGTCCATTATCGTCTGTCGTGGGGACAAGACGCGCCCGACGAGATAAAACCGTGGACTCTGGTGCATAACAGCGCGCGTGGCATGGAGTCGGAGTGGCCTGGCTGGCACTGGTTTGAAGGGCCGGCGTCAAGTGCGCTGCAGGGTACTCTCACAGAAGTCATTGCCATGTTGCCCGCTGGTGTAACCGGCCTGAAAGTTGACCGCAACGGGCTGGCGTTGCATTGGGACGAAAGTGGCGAAGAAAGTGATGTGGAAGCGATCATAAACGCACTTCACTGTTTGCGATCTGCAATTTTACTATAATTTTTCCTTGACCCGGCCGGGGGCAGTCCGTATATATTCGGCCCCTTGGGTAGCGGGATTTGAATACAAGCCACCTGATGAACTACATATGGCGCGTTGATGCGTCTTGAACAGACGACTGGATTTGGCAATTTATAATTATGGGTAAATCGCTGGTTATTGTGGAGTCGCCGGCAAAGGCGAAAACGATCAACAAGTACCTGGGCAAGGATTTTGTGGTGAAATCCAGTGTCGGTCATATTCGAGACCTCCCTGTTGGTGGTGGTTCGAAAAAGCCGGTAGATGCGAAGGCGCGTGCCCAGGCAGCTGCGCTCACACGCAAGATGTCACCCGAAGAAAAAATTGCACACAAGAGCCGCAAGGCAAAAGAGCAGTTGGTAACGCGCATGGGTATCGACCCGGAACACGGCTGGAAAGCGCGTTATGAGATTTTGCCAGGTAAGGAAAAAGTCGTTTCTGAACTCAAAAAACTTGCCAAAGAAGCCGACAGCATCTATCTCGCGACGGACCTGGACAGGGAAGGGGAAGCGATCGCGTGGCATTTGAGAGAGGCTATTGGTGGCGATGAAGAGCGCTACAAGCGTGTGGTGTTTAATGAAATCACCAAAAGCGCCATCAGGGATGCTTTCAGTGACCCGGGTGCTCTGGATACCAACAGGGTTAATGCCCAGCAAGCGCGACGTTTTCTTGACCGTGTCGTTGGTTATATGGTGTCGCCGCTGCTGTGGGAAAAAGTAGCGCGCGGTTTGTCTGCTGGTCGTGTGCAGTCGGTGGCGTTGCGCATGATCGTTGAGCGCGAGCGTGAAATTCGTGCGTTTGAGCCCGAGGAATACTGGACCGTTCATGCCGATCTGGAATCTGGCCTGGAGGACAAGGTTCGTTTCGAGGTTGCCAAATATCTGGGTAAAAAGTTCCGGCCGGTCAACAAGGCAGCAACCGATGAGGCAGTTGCCCGGCTCAATGCCGCGGGCTATGAGGTTACTGGCCGCGACGACAAGCCCACTCGATCAAAACCGTCTGCGCCTTTTATTACATCCACCTTGCAGCAAGCGGCCAGTACTCGTCTCGGTTTTGGTGTCAAGAAAACCATGACCTTGGCTCAGCGTTTGTACGAGGCTGGCTATATCACTTATATGCGTACAGATTCGACCAATCTGAGCAAGGAAGCGATAGAAAGCTGCCGCGAATTTATCGGTGTTCGATATGGTGACAAGTATCTGCCAGACGCGCCAAATGTGTACGGAAGCAAATCCGGTGCACAGGAAGCGCACGAAGCGATACGGCCCACCAGCGTTGATCTTGCCGCCAGCGACTTGGCCGGTATGGAAGCCGACGCCTGTAAGCTGTACCAGTTGATCTGGCAGCAATTTGTTGCGTGTCAGATGGTGCCGGCAGAATTTACCAGTACGACCATTACGGTGAGTGCGGGTGACTACGAGCTGAAGGTGAAAGGACGTGTTATTCGCTTTGATGGTTACCTGAAAGTGTTGCCTGCACTTCGCAAGAAGGATGAAGATGTCGAACTGCCCGACCTCAAGGCCGGTGACAGGCTTGAACTGTTGGCTCTGCTGCCACTGCAACACTTTACCAAACCACCGCCCCGCTATGGTGAGGCGTCATTGGTAAAAGAGCTGGAAAAACGTGGTATTGGTCGCCCCTCCACCTACGCCTCGATTATTTCGACGATTCAGGACCGCGGTTACGTGAGAATGGAAAATCGCCGTTTTTATGCCGAAAAAATTGGCGATATTGTCACCGACCGGTTGACCGAAAATTTCTCTGACCTAATGGATTATGGGTTTACCGCAGCAATGGAGGAACGCCTTGATGACATTGCCCACGGTAAACAGAACTGGAAGGCGGTACTAGACCGCTTTTATGGCGATTTTTCTGCGCGCCTGAGTCAGGCTCAGAATGGCGATGGTATGCGTTCCAACACGCCTACCGAAACCAGCATCAGCTGTCCGACCTGTGGCAGGAATATGATGATTCGCACTGGTGGCACCGGTGTATTTCTGGGGTGTTCGGGTTATAACCTGCCGCCCAAAGAGCGCTGCAAGGGCACTCTTAATCTGTTGCCCGGTGAGGAAGCTGTCAATATTGCCGAAGAGGATATGGAAGAGGCAGAGTCCCGACGCTTGATGGACAAGCGCCGTTGCCGTTTGTGCAATACGGCGATGGAAAGTTACCTCATTGATGAAAAGCGCAAACTGCATGTTTGTGGCAACAATCCCGATTGCCCGGGTTATGAGGTTGAGGAGGGCAGTTTCAAGATCCGGGGTTACGAAGGGCCGGTTATCGAGTGCGACAAATGCGGCAATGAAATGCAACTCAAGCAAGGCCGTTTTGGCAAGTTCTTTGGCTGCACCAGTGAAACGTGTAAAAACACGCGCAAATTGTTGCGCAACGGCCAGCCTGCGCCGCCAAAGATGGACCCGGTGCCGATGCCCGATTTACAGTGCCAGAAGGTGGAAGATCACTACGTATTGCGCGATGGCGCCAGTGGATTGTTTCTGGCGGCCAGCCAGTTTCCGCGACATCGGGAGACCCGCTCACCGCAAGTTGCAGAAATCTTGCCCTACAAGGATCAGATTGACCCAAAATACAGCTTTTTGTTTTCTGCACCAGCCGCAGACCCGGATGGTGTACCCACCTTCGTGCGTTATAGTCGCAAGACCAAAGAGCAGTATGTGCAGTCCGAGGCAGAGGGCAAGCCCACGGGCTGGAAAGCGTGGTACAAGGATGGCCGTTGGCAGGTGGATGACAAGAGAAAATAGAGATTTTGTATTTTTGATGGTCGCACGTCAGTAGCCACACGTCGCACGCTGTTAAGGTAGCAAGGGAAAGTTGATCACACTGATCAGACCCCGGTAACCGGAGGTTATGTAAAAAGGCGTGAGGGTTTGCTGTTAGCGTGCGACTACTGACGTGCGGCCACCCATAGCACAGGTCCGGCGCGTCAGGGTTCAGGTCCGGTTGGTTGTGTGACCACTCCCGCGTCTCACGTCGGATGTCTGGTCTCGATGCGCTTTATCTTGTGATAGAATGGCGCCAAACACATACTTTCAAGCTAATACTCAATGTCTACACGCCTTTACGAAATTGTTATGCTCCCCGACGGCGATTACGCCTTGCAACGCACGGATGGTGGTGATGGTGAACCACTGGTCCGCATTCGCTTTTCAAAAGAGGCGCAACACTATTTGCGGGATTCAAGTGTGGATGTCGCCCGCGCCATGATTGATGCGGGCATCGAAGCCGTGGAGCAAATCTCAGACGACAATAAAAACGACGGAGAGGATGATCAGGACACCGATGTTGAGGTGCATACTCTGCACTGAATGTGCAGGGTTACAAACACCTTTCAGTTGTCCGGTTTTCCAGTTTCAGTTTCTGATCACACCGACGCTCAAACCCTCGATAGCAAAGTCTTGCGTGCTCAAGTCCACCACAATAGGTTCAAAGTCTTCATTCTCCGGTAGCAGTAAAATTTCGCTTTTCTTGCGAGTGCGTTTAAAGCGCTTTACTGTTACTTCATCATCAATACGAGCCACCACAATCTGACCATTCTCTGCAGTGGATGCGCTGTGAACAGCCAGCAAATCCCCGTCCATAATGCCAATATCTTTCATGCTCATACCCTGTACACGCAAAAAATAGGTGGCAGCTGGATGGAACAGGTGGTCGGGAATTTTGACGTGATCTTCAATATTTTCTTCTGCCAGTATCGGGCTGCCAGCGGCAACCTGACCCACGATGGGAATGCCTTCCGGACTTTGTGATACCAGGCGAATACTGCGCGAACCGCCGGGCACGATTTCAATGACACCCTTGCGTTCCAGAGCCTTCAAGTGCTCTTGCGCCGCATTGGCCGAGCGAAAGCCCAGGATATGAGCAATTTCAGCCCGTGTGGGCGGATAACCGGTTTCGTCGATCTGATTTTGTATCAGATCAAGAATTTGCTGTTGGCGAGCCGTGAGCCTGGTCATGGAGACATCCCCAAGTTGACTGATTTTTTATACAGGTACTGTAATTGCGTCCAGTATGCCGTTGTTGACAATGAAGTGCAATAGGGTCATAAACATTGTGTGGTCGGACGTCTGATGTCGAATGACTGACGCCAGGGATTCGTGCCATCGCGTTTGCTCGGCCCAGTTGGGCGGGACAGTGATGTGCAGGAGTCTGGTTGTTGTGCCCGACGTCGGATGTCCGTCGTTCGACCCATTGATGTAAAGGAGCAGTTTATGAATGAAGCCAAGGTGCCAGAGGCATGGCGTGTGTTGCGTATTCAATCCGAGCTGGTGGATGGCATTGAAAGTCTTGCCAAGCTCGGCGGCGCGGTAACGGTTTTTGGTGGCGCACGTTTTGCGCCGGAATCAAAGCCGTATAAAGAAGCGGAGCGGCTTGGGTTGCTGCTGGGCAAGGAAGGGATAGCCGTTATTACGGGCGGTGGTCCCGGCATTATGGAAGGTGCAAACAAGGGGTGTTATGCCACTGGTACTGATACGGTCGGGCTAAATATCACCTTGCCAACGGAGCAGGATCCCAACCCATATCAAGATATCAAGTTGGAGTTTCGTTATTTCTTTGTACGCAAATTCATGTTCGTCAAGCACGCTGTGGGATTTGTGATATTCCCCGGTGGTTATGGCACGATGGACGAGTTGTTCGAGGCGCTGACCCTGGTTCAGACCGGCAAGGTGCGACCCTTTCCCATTGTTCTGGTGGGTAGTAAGTACTGGCGGGGGCTGCTTGCGTGGATGAAATCGGACATGTTGAGTGAGGGCTGCATCAGCGAGAAGGAATTAAATTTACTTACTGTCGTGGACAACGCCGAGGAAGCCGCTGCTACAGTTCTCACCCATGCACGCATGCTGCGGGCGTCAGGTGAACTGGGCGCCGAGTTGTGATGCGAAAGACATAACAGAGGTGAAAAACGGGCAGGTGATAGCCAGGCTGTGAAGCGACTCAGTAGTCTTCCTGCCCGACACTGCTGTCAGGTTCTATTGACGAAAGCGGGTCTTCATAGTTGTCGGGAATAAAAACATCGTCGACCTGTTGACTGTCTTCCGAGCTGATTTCGTAGGATGCTTGCCAGTCTTCGGGAGCTTCTGCCGGTAACAGAACCATCTGTTTCCAGCTTTCATAGTCAATTTCACTGACTTCGCCGCCGATAAACTGAATTTCGATAGTGGCAGAATGGTCATCAACTGCAACTACCTCAAACAGCACGTCTTCTACGGCGTCCTGATACCATGCGCCAATTATTGGGTATTGCCTGGCCACGATCTTGTCTCCGGTTTGTTGTTGATTAACTCTGATTGTTCCTGTAACACGCAAAAATGCAGACTGCATCAGTTACTAATAGCAACATATCATTGCGATTAACATTCTGCATTTGCTGGCGAGTGGCAAAAAGAGACTCGAATTTTTTTTGTTCAAGTGAAACCGATTTGGGAAAATCTTTTCGATACAATGAATTACATCGTTCAGGAAAAGAGCGATGCAGGATTTAAATGTCGGAAATGTCTAAAGTTGGCGGGTTTAATTAGATAATAATCTAATAAGAGTTGGACGTTGGATGTTCGATGTTGGACGAAAAAGCAAAAACCAACACGAGGCCGAGCGCAGCGATGGCGCGACGCTCTTCGTCAAACATCGAACATCGAACATCGAACATCGAACATCGAACATCGAACATCAGACATCCGCCTCACACCGTTCAAACCGGTTGGCAGCGACATTCTTGCGAACGGTGTCAGCCTCAAACAGTTCGCCGTTCATAGTGATATACACACCGGGCTGCACCGCTTGCAGGGCGCCCATGGCGCAGCCGATGTTAAAGATGGCATCACTCGCCTGAAATGCCGCCGGTTGCAGGGCGCCGGTCAGTACTATGCGTTTTTCGGGTACCTTTTGCTTTAGCCATTTGGCGGTTTCTACCATGCCATCTGTTCCATGTGTAATCAGGATCAGGTCGGCATTGCTCGCTTGCACGCGCTCTACAATTAACTGGCGGTCTTCATCGGTCAGGTCCAGGCTGTCTTTGCGCAACACCGATTCCACACTGTAGTTAAAACCAACGCCCATGCGTTGCAGCAACTCGCCAATGACAGGCTCGCCAACCTGGTAGTCGCTTTTGGCGTCAAAATAAATTTTGTCAATGGTGCCGCCGGTAGTGAAGATGTGTAAGTGCATAAATTGTCTCGTTTAAAACTGGTTAACAGTCAACAGGTACAGCTCACAGCCAAGGAATTGCCCACCGTAAACTATTCTTTTAATTCCAATCCAGAATTACTTTGCCTGACTGGCCCGAGCACATTATGTCGAAGCCCTGTTGGAAGTCGTCTATGGAAAAGTGATGGGTGAGAATCGGCTTGAGATCAAGGCCAGACTGAATGAGGCTGGACATCTTGTACCAGGTTTCAAACATTTCGCGCCCGTAAATACCCTTGAGTATCAGGCCCTTGAAGATCACCTGGTTCCAGTCAACGGCCATATCGCCAGGGGGAATACCCAGCATGGCGACCTTGCCACCATGATTCATGTTGTTGAGCATGTCACGAAAGGCAACCGGCACACCGGACATTTCCAGGCCGATATCAAAGCCTTCTGTCATGCCCAGCTCATCCATAACGGTTGCCAGTTTTTCTTCCTTCACATTAACGGCGCGAGTTGCGCCCATTTTGCGGGCCAGATCCAGGCGATAATCATTCAAATCAGTGATTACCACGTGGCGGGCGCCGCAATGTCGGGCGATTGCCGCAGCCATAATACCAATGGGGCCCGCGCCGGTAATCAACACGTCTTCACCCGCCAGATCAAACGACAGAGCGGTATGTACAGCGTTGCCAAACGGGTCAAAGATGGCCGCCAGGTCATCAGAAATATCGTCGGGCAATTTGAAAGCGTTAAAAGCGGGAATGACCAGATATTCGGCAAATGCACCGGGACGATTAACGCCCACGCCAACAGTATTCCGGCACAAGTGACGTCGGCCGGCGCGACAATTGCGACAGTAACCACAGGTGATGTGGCCCTCGCCGGAAACACGGTCACCGGGTTTGAATCCGTTGACCTCTATACCAACTTCAACCACTTCGCCAACAAATTCATGGCCCACAACCATTGGTACAGGGATGGTGTTTTGCGACCAGCTGTCCCAATTGTAGATGTGTACATCGGTGCCACAGATGGCTGTCTTGCGGATCTTGATCAGCAAGTCGTTGTGGCCTACCTCCGGTTTGGGTACATCTGTCATCCAGATGCCGGGTTCGGGCTTTAGTTTGGAAAGTGCTTTCATTAAATAACCCCCAACTCCTTGCCAACCTTCACAAAGGCATCAACTGCTCTGTCAATCTGGTCACGGCTGTGTGCGGCCGACATTTGTGTGCGAATCCGCGCCTGCCCTTTGGGTACTACGGGGAAGGAGAAACCGATAACGTAAATCCCTTCGCTCAACAGGCGGTCTGCCATATTTGAGGCGAGACGGGCATCGCCGATCATTACGGGTATGATGGGATGGTCTGCGCCGGCCAGAGTAAAACCGGCGTCGGTCATTCTTTCACGGAAATAACGGCTGTTTTCTTCGAGTTTTTTCAGTAATTCATGGCTTTCAGAGAGCATGTCGATCGCTCGGATAGAGGCAGTTACCACCGCTGGCGCCATGGAATTGGAGAACAGGTAGGGTCGTGAGCGCTGGCGCAACAGGTCGATAACTTCCTTGCGACCCGATGTGTAACCGCCTGAAGAACCGCCCATCGCCTTGCCCAGGGTGCCGGTAACGATGTCAACCCGGCCCATAACACCGCAATACTCATGTGAGCCGCGGCCGTTTTCACCGAGAAAACCGACAGCGTGGGAGTCGTCGATCATCACCAGGGCGTCGTATTTATCGGCGAGGTCACAAACTCCTTTCAGATTGGCGATTACCCCGTCCATGGAAAAGACACCATCGGTAGCGATCAACTTGAAGCGGGCGCCAGCCTCATCGGCAGCTTTGAGCTGTTGTTCCAGGTCGGCCATGTCATTGTTGGCATAGCGAAAACGCTTTGCTTTGCACAGGCGCACGCCATCAATGATGGAAGCGTGGTTCAGGGCATCGCTGATAATGGCGTCATCGGGGCCCAGCAGAGTTTCAAAAAGACCGCCGTTTGCGTCAAAGCAAGAGGAGTAAAGAATAGTGTCCTCTGTGCCAAGGAAACCGCTCAGTCTGGCTTCCAGCGTTTTGTGGATATCCTGGGTGCCGCAGATAAAGCGTACGGAAGCCACGCCAAAGCCGTGTTTATCCAGCCCTTCCTGCGCCGCCCGAATCAGTTCCGGGTGGTTGGCAAGGCCAAGATAGTTGTTGGCGCAAAAGTTGAGCACATGGCCACCACCCGCCACCTCGATATCGGCGGATTGTTGCGAAGTAATAACTCGCTCCGACTTGAACAGGCCATCGGCCTTTATTTGTTCAAGCTCGGATTTGATGTGGTCGTAAAACGCGTTGGACATGTGCTCGATTCCTCAGTGATTGGCTTTCTTGTCTGGACCTTTGGAAAGGGCGCTATTCTAGGTTTCCACGGCACTTGAGTCCAGTGTCAAGGGGCTTTGGTGCACTGCTGAGCTATGAAAAAAAACCGAAAGGGGCAGGCCCTGGAAGAGGTTCCAATCCTGGCGGCCTGATACAGATGTTGTCGCATGGTTTTATCCAGGAAATTAAACCATGCGACAAGCGACCAGGATATAGGCAAGGTGCAGTGATTCTAATTATGGTAGGCAAATTAATTAAAATACGGAATAAAATAATGTGTAATTTTAATTTTGCTATGTTAAATTCAAAAAATCTGTCAAGTCGACAGACGATCTATACATTGGCAGACGATCTGCAATTGGCATTAGTGGTGTCGGGTTTCTTGCCAGTGCGATCGGCTTCCTTCACTTGTTTTGTTCGTCGTTGCCTGTTGGCAACTGTCTGTTACACCTTTTATCTATCGAAAAATAACAGGACCTTAACCATGAAATCAGGATTAGCGTTCGCTGTGTATGGAATGTTTGCTCTGTTGGCTACATTTTCCTCCAGTTTTGCTGGCACAGATGTTACGACAGAAATTACCAAAGCAGATTATCGGGCTGCGGCTCGCTTTACTCCGTCCAAGCTGGACAAGATGGTTTTTTCTACGGCCGTAGAAGCCAACTGGCTTGAGGGAAAAGAAAGTTTCTGGTACGACTACAAAACATCCGAAGGGACGTTTTATTACCTGGTCGATGCGGCCAGGCAGACTAAAAAGTTGCTTTTTGACAATGCAAAAATGGCTGCCGAGTTATCAATGATCGTCAAGGACGCTTACGATGCGCAGCATCTGCCTATCGAAAAGCTTGAGTTTATCGAGAGTGATCGGGTGATTCGTTTTGAAGTCACCAGTTCTATTGATGAAGATAGCAACAAGATTGACGTAGAAAACAACAAGAATATTGGCAGCAAAAAAGAAGACGACACATCCGGAAACGAAAAAGCCGAGACAAAGAAAAAAGTATTTGCGTTTACCTACGATATAGTCAGTGGTCAGCTCACCTGGTTACAAGATGAGAATGGGAAAAAAGAACAGCCGGATTGGGCCTCACCATCCCCTGACGGTAGTAAGGTAGCGTTTGTACGTGGCGATAACCTGTACTGGATGGACCGGGAAAACTACAAAAAGGCGCTTGCAGACGAAAAGGACGAATCCATTGTTGAACATCAGATTACGACGGATGGCGTTGAGCATTACAACTATGCAGGGGGAATTTATTCTGCCGGTGAGAGGAGGCGGTCGGACGAGAAAGAGGAGGACAGGAACAAACGCAAGAAAGCGACAGTGAGCTGGTCTCACGATTCTGGTAAATTGGCGCTTACCCGTTACGATTATCGCAAGGTCAATGATCTATGGGTCATTGATACTTTAGCTGAACCACGTCCAGTCCTGACCAGCTATCGGTACAGTATGCCTGGTGAAGAGCATGTGCCACAGTACGAACTGTGGGTTTTTGATTTGAAAAACAATAAAAATGTCAAAATTAAAACTGAACGGTTTACTGATCAAACCTTGTTGTTTATCAATGAACGGGATCTACAGTTTGACTATTCAACCCGTAACATTATGAAACAACTAAAAGCAGTTGCAAATCAGACTTTCAAATGGATTTCGCCTGATAACAACAAAATTTATTTTTATCGCGTGAGTCGAGATTTCAAAAAAGCAGATCTGATGGTGGCTGATACCAATACTGGAGAGTCAAAGGTGTTGGTTGAGGAGCGCAGCAATGTTTATACCTACTACTATGTGTTTTCGCGAGTACCTTTTCACCTGGTTAACGGTGGTCGTGAAATGATTGTCTGGTCGGAACGCAGTGGTTGGGCTCAACTTTATCTGTATGACAACAACGGGAACCTCAAGAACCCGGTTACTTCCGGTTCTTATCATGTTTCGGATATTCTGGGTGTGGATGAGAAAAAACGAGTCGTCTATTTTGTAGCTAACGGTAAAGAAAAGGGTGAAGATCCTTACTACGAGCATTTATATCGGGTTAATTTCGATGGTTCGGGACTCAAGTTGTTAAATCCGGGCGACTATACACACAAGGCCAGTTTGTCAAAATCAACAAAATATTTTGTCAATAACTATTCGCGGGTAAATACGACACCGAAATCCGAGTTGCGAGACAGTAATGGCAAACTGTTAATGACACTGGAAACAGCAGATCTATCTTTGTTAATGGATGCAGGATTCAAATTTCCCGAAACCTTTAAAGTCAAGGCCGATGACAGTGTCACCGACCTGTATGGGGTAATGTATAAACCCTACAATTTTGACCCCGAGAAAAAGTACCCGATTATTGCCTACGTCTATCCGGGGCCACAGACTGAATCCGTGGCCAAGGCGTTTGATCTGAGTTTTTACAGCAACCACCTGCCAATGCTGGCGCAATTTGGCTATGTGGTTGTAACGGTTGGCAACCGGGGCGGCCACCCGCAGCGCTCAAACTGGTATCAGACGTTCAGTACCGGTAATTTGCGTGATTATGGTTTGCCGGACAAAAAAGCAGCCATTGAGCAACTGGCCGATCGTCACAATTTCATCAACATCGAAAAAGTCGGTATTTTCGGCCACTCCGGCGGTGGCTTTATGTCGACTGCGGCCATGCTGACCTACCCGGATTTTTTCCACGTTGCAGTGTCAAGTGCGGGTAATCATGAAAATAATATTTACAATACAGTCTGGAGTGAGCTGCATCATGGTGTTAAAGAGGTTGTAGATAAAGATGGCAACACCAAATTTGAGTATATGATTCAGAAGAACTCCGAGCTCGCTGATAATCTGAAAGGACATTTGATGTTGGCGACGGGTGCTGTGGATGACAATGTGCACCCCGGATTAACCTACCGAATGGCGCAGGCATTGATCAAGGCGAACAAGCGCTTTGATTTCTTTTTGTTGCCGGGGCAGGCTCATGCCTTTACGACTGATGAAGAATATTTTAACTGGATTCGGGCAGATTATTTTAACAAGCACCTGATTGGCGATTATTCCGACAGTGTCGATATCACGGAAATGAATCGCGAAATTCAATTGAAAAGCATAGGTGTTAAACGCCAGTAGCCTGTAACTGGCACAGAATATAACGAAAGGTTAAAGTGGCCCGCGTTCGGGCCACTTTTTTACATGATCTTGAGAGGCTGCTACTGAGGTAGTGGACAGGGGGAGGCAATTACTCCTTCGTTTGAACACCAGATACATGTAATAAAATACCTGGTGAAACAGGGTCATTGGAGCCTATCATAAATACTCCAGTGTACTCGGCGCCGCTTTCCAGGGATTTGTCATTGTTTGCATCCGGGTGGAATGTAATTGTGAGCATTTCGCTCTCACCCGGAGCTACGATGAGTTCATAGCTAAAGCCATCTCGATCAGGCCCTTCCAGGGTAAATATAAAGCCCGTGGCCGATGTGTTTCCACTCGTGCCATGGATAATCCCACCATTAACATTGGTATAGTTACTCTTCCAGTAATTGCCGTAAAGCACCAGATCATCGTTGCCCGTGTTGGCAATTTCGATGTCTAATCTTTTGGTTTCATCGTTTAAAGCCGAGCCCATATCAATGTAGCTATCAAAGCTCTCGGTGAAATGCTCGCCATTAAAAATCAGGCGAGGCCGGTTCCGGGGCAATCCCTGGTCGCGGAGCGCAATTGTAGGGTCTCCATAGAAGTGGGTTGGCTCTCCGTCATAAGAAAACCGGTAGTTGTCTGCGTAAGATTTGCTCCAGCCATAGGCCTTGAATCTAAAGTTGATATCATTTTCAAACCGACTGTCTGCCATCAAGGCGGGTATTGTAAATGCTGTAACAAGAAGACTGTCTCCACTGAACAGCAGTTTACCTGCAAAATAGTCATCGTTGGAGAAGTTGCCAACGCTACAGCTGGTCATCTCGATGACTTTCGAATGAATGGAAACAGAGTTGAGCTCTGAGCTATTAAAATAGATGTTGTCATCAGAGCCTTCTCCTTGAAACTCAATACCCAATGAGTGTCCATGTACGTTCAGGTTTACAATCTCATGATTGGATTCCAGGGCATCAATCCACGTAGACATTTGGCTGCTGGCTGTTAATGGTTGCTGAACATCAACCATGCCAGGGGTGTACAGGGGGTGATTAAGAAACCCTTGCTGCGCATCCTCAGAAAAATCAATTTGGGTTTCTCGCGGAGTGGCATCAATATATGACATGCTTTGCTGCCAATAGTGATGCTCTTGGCGATTGCGGTTATTTTTATTGAGATAGGTGCGCACTTGCTCGGTGGAAAAATAGCCACTGCTCGTTGGCTTGATCCTGGAGACCCAAATGTCGGGGAGGCAGGAATAGAGCTTGGACGAGTGTGATGTTACCCATAAAACGGAAGGGTCGATATCATCTGGCTGATAAGGGCAA
This sequence comes from Porticoccaceae bacterium, assembly GCA_050289385.1. Taxonomy (GTDB): domain Bacteria; phylum Pseudomonadota; class Gammaproteobacteria; order Pseudomonadales; family Porticoccaceae; genus JBNKFQ01. The sequence continues at coordinate 16,230 of JBNKFQ010000276.1, forward strand.
GAAAAGGCTCTAAATGGGTGGTCACTCACGTACTGAAAAATGGAATCCACATTTTTTATGGTGAAAAACGGCACATTACCAATCAAAAAGGCGCCTTTAAGGTGAGCATTTTTGTAGGCTTCTTCAAATTGTGCTCTGATATCCGCAATAGAATCAGACGCTGTAAGCAATACAGGTGTGGTGTTTGTATCGGCGCTGACATCCTCCATAAACCTCTGCAGTTCGGTTGCCAGGTTATCATGGACCTCCTCGGTAACAACATAGTAAATCGTAGAGTCTGGATCACTATTGTTGCCAATACCATCTCCGTCATCATCTTTAGATTCTGAAGGATCCAGCTCAAAAGCATCCTTTGAATTGAGGATGAAGTCGCCATCCATATCATTATCAAAGCAGTTCAGCAAGCCATCTTCATCGGTATCCGGTATTGTACTGTTAGCGTCCAGAGGGTCTGACCCACAGGCAGTTTCATCATTGTCTGACTGACCGTCGTTATCGTCGTCCAGATCTTCATCGTCGATGGTGCCGTCGCCATCGGTATCGGTTTGTGACGACATTGCTACAGAGGAGCCAGAATCACTTCCGCCGCCACCGCAAGCAGTAAGTATGATTGAGAGCAAGATCAGGGTGATCAGGGGGGTGCTGGCATCCCGCATATAAAATACTCCATTTTTGGGGTCGCTATTGTATAACGTGAGTAAGCTGGAAAGCTATTTTGCTGATAACCTCCTGATAGATTCGGGCGTTGTTTGCGGCCGGATTGATTTCAAGATTGACAATAATTCATCAGGCTCTTAACGTGCTCCCTTTTAAATCACTAACAACTCCGGCAGAGTCTTTGTATGTCAACTGGCCCGTTAATGCTAGATTTGGAGGGCACAAATCTCACCACTGAGGAGCGCGCACTTCTGTTGCGACCGGCAGTAGGAGGCGTGATCTTCTTCGCCCGTAATTTTGAATCCCGTGAACAAATTCAGACACTGGCTTCAGAGATTCGCGAGGTCAGGGCTGATATGCTGTTGGCGGTAGATCAGGAGGGCGGCCGTGTACAACGGTTCAGGGCCGGCTTTACTCGCCTGCCGCCAATGCAGGTGCTGGGTGACCTTGCCAGGCAAAATCCGGATCAAGGCTTGCAATTGTGCCATGACACGGGCTGGTTGATGGCCAGTGAGATCCTGGCGTGTGGCATCGACTTCAGTTTTGCGCCGGTACTGGATGTTGACCGGGATACCTGCGAAGTTATCGGCGACCGGTCATTTTCCGATGATCCACAACATATGGTCCACTGCGCCCGCGCCTTTATCGCCGGCATGCACGAGGCTGGCATGGCTGCCACAGGCAAGCATTTTCCCGGCCATGGTTCGGTGCTTGCGGACAGCCACCTTGAAACGCCTTACGATAACCGGGACATGAGCGCAGTGCGTGGCCGCGATTTAGTGCCGTTCCAGGCTCTGTCTGGCGACCTGGATGCCATTATGCCTGCGCATATGGTATTCCCGGAGATCGACTCCCGTTCGGTGGGCTTTTCACCGTACTGGCTGCAGGACGTGCTGCGTGGTGAGCTGGGTTTTCAGGGAGTGATATTCAGTGACGATCTGTCCATGAAAGGCGCCGATATTGCCGGTGGTTATGCCGACAAGGCGAAGCTGGCCCTGTCTGCCGGTTGCGATATGGTGCTGGTGTGTAACAATCGGGCTGGAGCGCTGGAAGTTCTGGATATGTTGGAACATATGTTGGAACAACAGACAATACAACCTGCGGAACGCCTGGCGACAATGGCGTCCAGATCCAAACAGGAATGGAGTGAATTGACGTCGACCGATCGCTATTGTCGAATTCAGCGGCAAATTGATCAACTCACGGAACAACACAAATAAACTTGCAAACATGTACAGGAACAAGGTAACGAAATAATGCGGGCACTAGAAAACTGGTTGGCGAATTTCATCAACGAAAGCTATCTGTGGATGGTGGAAATTTTCCTGATTGTCTTTTCCGCTCTGTTGCTGGGCTATCTGATAAACAAGGTCATTGATGTTCTGGAAAAGCGCGCTGCTCGCACTCCTACCGTATGGGATGACGCGCTTATCGAGGCATGTCGAAAGCCCCTGGTGTGGTTGGTGTGGATTTTGGGCGTCAACCTGGCTGCTGCGATTGCTGCGCAAGTGAGTGGCTCCGATTGGGGTGAATTAATTCCCAAGCTCAACAGAGTGGCAGTTGTTTTTCTCGCCACTCTGTTTTTACTCAACTTTATCAAGCGCGCCGAAAGGAATTTCGCCGACGCCAGATACCGACAACCACCGGCCGACGAAACCACCGCCAAAGCGATCAGTAAATTATTGAGAATCTCAGTGGTGATCAGCGCAGTGCTGATCACTATGCAGGTTTTTAATTACAGTATATCGGGCCTGTTGGCATTTGGTGGCATCGGCGGCATTGCAGTAGGTTTTGCTGCGAAAGACCTGCTGGCCAATTTTTTTGGCGGCATGATGATCTATTTTGAACGGCCTTTTAAAGTGGGTGACTGGGTGCGCTCG
>JBNKFQ010000277.1:0-4123 GCA_050289385.1 Porticoccaceae bacterium
GCTAAAACTGCCGATCGACGGCTCGCCCAGGAATTCCACGACCGATTAAAGTCCGAATCCTGGCGGGCTGTGCAACTTGGGGCGAAGCCCCGAATGACTTGGCAGGAAGCCGTTCTGCGCTGGATGTCCGAAAAGCAAGGCTGTAAACGCTCGCTGGATAAGGATGTTCTCATATTCAGATGGTTACACACTTATCTGGGTGATTGTTATCTGGATGAGGTGAACCGTGAGTGTATTGCAGAGATTACCCGAAAGAAGTTGGCTGAAGGTGTGAGTCCCGGCACGGTTAACAGGCATTTGGCGTTACTGCGGGCTGTGCTGCGTTGTGCAGAACGGGAATGGGAGTGGCTCGACAAAGCTCCTTATATTCGTTTTCTGCCAGAACCCAAACGCCGGGTTCGCTGGTTGAACAGGGGAGAGGCCGAAAATTTATTGGCTGAACTGCCCGTTCATTTGGCAGAGATGATGCGCTTTACTCTCGCAACCGGATTGCGAGAGAAAAACATCACCCGGTTGCAGTGGTCCCAGGTGGATATATCTCGCCGTTGCGCCTGGATTCACGCAGATGAAGCCAAAGGGAAAAAAGCAATTGCCGTGCCCTTGAATGAAAATGCGCTGGCTGTTTTAAAACGTCAGGAAGGATATTGCTCAACGTATGTGTTTACGTATAAAGGTAAACCGGTATGGAGAGCCAATAACCATGCCTGGCGTAAAGCATTAAAACGTGCGGGCATTAGCGATTTTCGCTGGCACGATTTAAGGCACACCTGGGCCAGTTGGCATATTCAACAGGGAACGCCATTGCATGTGCTTCAGGAATTGGGTGGTTGGTCTGATGCGTCGATGGTGCGCAAGTACGCGCATTTATCGGCAAGCCATTTGACAGCCTATGCCGATAGTTTGGTTATGTCAGTATAGGGCCCGCTTTTTATGGGCACCCTTTTTTTAAGGGCACAAAATTGGGCACAATAAAAAAGGCCTACATTGTAAAAACAATTGTAAGCCTTTGAATTCAATGGTAGCTACGGCTGGACTTGAACCAGCGACCCCAGCATTATGAAAGTATATTTGTCGAATATTTCCAGATAAAAATAAATAACTGAAAATAAGAAATACGCTTGTATACAAGCATATAAACGAATTATTTTGAATTTCCGATGTTATCTCTTATTAGCTGTTATATACTCTGATCGTTGCACAGACGTTGCACCAGAATTTACAGGATCGGACAGTAGGAAGGGATAGCCTCATGGCGAACAAGCATCGTTTTACCGAATCATCTATCAAAAATTTACCTGTCAAGACGACTCGATACAGGGTATGGGACACTGCAAAACCCAATCTTTTGGTGGAGGTTTTCCCCAGTGCTAAAAAGGTATTTCGGGTGTATTACCGGCACAATGGTAAACCGAAATTCAGTACACTGGGACTCTGGGGTTCGATTACACTCGAACAAGCCAGAATACTGGCCACAACCCAATCCGGTGAAGCGGCTAAAGGCGTCGATTTGGTAGAGCGCAAGCGTACCGCCAATTTGCAAAAAAAGAGTGACCGCCTGTTGGTGCTGGAAACCTTCATAGATGAGATATACCAGCCCTGGGCAGCCGCCAATCTTAAATCGGGGCACGAATCCATCAAGCTGGTGAAACGCCGGTTTGCGTGGTTACTGTCCAAGCCGATGAATAAAATCACCGTCAGCGAAATTACTCAATGGCAAAGCAAGGAAATAGAACGAGGTATCAAACCCGTTACAGTTAACCGTGTCCTCGCCGCGTTGCGTGGCGTGTTGACCAAAGCGTTTGAGCACGACTTGCTTGATGTCCATCCACTCGCCAAAGTGAAAAATGTTAAACAGCCTGATGAGAAGCGAATCCGGTATTTGACGGAGCAGGAAGAAGATCGCCTTAGAACCCGTTTGCAAGAAAGAAACCGGAAGAAGGTCGAAGGCAGGTTAAGTGGCAATCGTTTCAGACTCCAGCGAAATTATCCCGTCATGGCAGAAATTAAAGGTTATGTGGATCATCTGGAGCCACTGGTTTTACTGGCGATGAATACGGGTATGCGACGTGGGGAGCTTTTTAATCTTGACTGGTCCAGGGTGGATTTTGATAACAAGGTGCTGACGGTCTCTGCCGCCACCGCAAAATCTTCCAAAGTCCGGCACATTCCATTAAACGCTGAAGCACAGCATGTACTGAAAACGCTTTATAAGCCAAATGCAGAAGGGCTAGTTTTCCCCAATCCGCAGCAAGGTGGTGTTATGACGACAATTAAAAAGGCCTGGGGGCAAGTGGTTACCAGGGCAAAACTGTCGGATTTTCGTTTCCACGATTTGCGCCACCATTTTGCCAGCAAGCTGGTGATGGCGGGTGTAGACCTTAACACGGTACGGGAATTACTGGGACACGCAAGCCTGGAGATGACATTGCGCTATGCCCACCTGGCACCGGAGCACAAGGCGCAGGCTGTTGCTGTACTGAATCGGCAAGTGTCTACCAGGCTGGAAAGTGTTGCCTGAGGTCTGGTGTTGTATGAGGGCCTGCCTATTGCTCGGTCGTTGAATAGTGTTCAGCTAATGACGAAACGGTGGCAAAACTCTCTACCCAGATATCCAGATCTTCAATTCGATAACGCACGGCACGACCAATTTTGCAAAATCTGGGGCCACCGCCGCTGACTCGTTTTTGATGTAAGGTCTGTTTGGCCAGTCCCAAATACTCGGCCGCCTGGGCGGTGTTTAAAAGGCGAGGTTCCATTTCTTAATCCTTTAGCCATTGCTGGCAGGTTATTGATTCCGTTCGGATGAATATAGACAGACTTTGACTTCTCAATCTGCTAACAAGTTTTCATAGTGCAAAGATAGAATTTTTTTACCGAATTATCCGGTTTTATTCTGCCTGCTACTGTCCTGGTTTTAATGTCTTCTGCGCCGAATCCGGTATGCGGTTTCACTACAGGAGCTTGACCCGGTGCGGTAAGAAGGATACTTTCGGTTTAAAATTGCAGGTTCCGGGTGCTGGTTACACTGTAACCAGCACAAAAAATGATCAGTACTGTGCAAGGTAAATTGATTGGCCCTCGTCACTAGCGAACGAAGTGGGGTAGTGACGAGGGCACCGGTGCCAGAAACGACGCCGTGTAGAGGTCGATTTTTTCCAGGACAGCCACGTGATCTCTAACTATACTTGTCTTCAACAGCTCGAATCTATCCGCGGCCACTGCGGAAAAGTGGCAGGGACTACCCACCCTCGCACTTGCGAAAACGGGTAACTTGCGTCAACCGGGCTATTTATTGACGCATCAGCCAACTGGCTGAGAGCCTTTCTTCCATTCTCCAGGACATTCGCGTCCTCTTTCATTCACGGCAATTGCCGCTTTTTATTTGTGACGGATACCCGTCAGTATGTTTTTCAGGCACCGCTTGCATCGCGGTTTATTTCAATAACGCGGACTAATGGTTTCGCACACTCAAAGGAGGTGATAAAGCTCACCATTACGCTGGGCTCAACATTGAGCCAGTTGGATTGCGCAGTCTCACCCCCACAGGGGAACCCTGCGTTGCCCAAGACTGGGCATTTTCAGGTTTGACGGGAGTGGTGTCCCGAGACCGTATCGCGCAAGCGAACCTGACAGGCTACGAGCTTCCAGGTGGTCATAAACACTTACCGGAAAGGAATAACACCATGAGAGGCCTGAACTACCAACTTAAACAACTGTGCTACAGAAATCGTGACGGCAGTTACGCCACACAAGCTGATCGACTATGGCAATTGAATCTGATTGCCAAACAGCTTCATGAGCTTGGATATCGCGGAATGACAATCCGTTCACTAAAACCAAAGCATGTGGATGCTTTGGTCAACACATGGCTGGCCACTAATGTGGCTTCGGGAACGATCAAGAACCGCATGAGTTGCCTGAGATGGTGGGCGGAAAAAATGGATCGACGAAATGTCGTGGCTCGCTCAAACAGTTATTACGGAATCCCGGATCGTCAGTTTGTGACTAACGAATCAAAAGCCTGTTACTTGACCAAAGAAGGCCTTGATCAAATCGGCGATCAATACACTCGTATGAGTCTGGAACTTCAACAAGCGTTCGGATTGCGTCGTGAGGAGGCGAT
>JBNKFQ010000278.1:0-27208 GCA_050289385.1 Porticoccaceae bacterium
CCCCTAGCTCATTCTCTAACAAGGGGATATTGGCAAATCCTTGCACTCTTGTACCGGGGTCACCGTCCCGGGTTACCGAGGCGCTGATGTTTACACCAGACAACAACCTGTTCAGCTCGGGCTCTTTGGCTACAAATCGAACTGTGCCTCCAACCGAGCCCTCTCCGTAGAGGGTTTTTTGTGCACCGCGAAGCACTTCCACGCTTTCCAGATCGTAGGTTCGCATATCAAGTTGCAGCAATTGCCACCCCGCAGTAACCGCCGCATCGTCAAGGTAAACCCCAACCAGAGATGTATTACCCGAACTGTTGGCGATGCCACGCATATAGATATTTCGCCTGAATGAACCCGTTTCTACCACCGACAACCCCGGTACGGATAAGGTGAGATCAGCAAAATCCTTGATCTTGCTTTCTCTAAGTTCAGTCGAATCAATTTCGGTGGCACCGGAAGCCATAACACTGTTTTCTTGTGCATTCAGGCGCATTTCAGATTTTTTTGACGTTACCACCAGCTCTTCCAGCCTGGCAGGCCGGTTTTCAGTAACTACCGGCCTTGCTTCAGTTTTTTTTACGGTCACCACAACATCGTTTTTTTTTATCGCATAGGTACCATCTTTATTGCGTATAAAAACCAAATCTGTGCCGAATAGAATTTTTCCCAATGCCGCCTCGGGTGTCATCACTCCCATAATGGCAGGTGAGTATTTTCCTTGTATCAAGGCAGAATTTACAAAAATAACCATGCCCGTCTGGCGAGAGAGCTCAACGATGGCGTCACCCAGTGTCTGGGCCACAATCGATATATTTTCAGGCGCACCACTTTCAACAGGCTTCCCAACGACAACACAAGGCGTGCTAAAAAAAAGTACGGCAAGTACGACACCTGCCGCAAAATGGCAATATCTCAAAAGTCTGTTGATGTGGGGGGAAACCACGCCGTTTGTCACCTTTGTTACAAAAACTCCAAAGTGGGTTCAGAGGTTTTTACTGCTGTTCCACACTCTGCCGGGCACTGATGCGTATGGAGTCGGGGGTACGAACAATACTCACCGGTTCGGTCAGCTCTAACCCTGACAACAATCTGTCTGTTTCGGTTGAGGGCATTGATATTGTTATTCTGATCTCGGATAAAGCCGGGTCCATCAGTGAAATTTTCACGTCGCGATAACGGTTCACGTCTTCAATGACGCGCGACAATTTGACGTCGACATATTCCAACCGCCCCTCTTTCCAGGCAAGCAGTTGTTCAGCCTGAAAGTCAGAGACCTGACTCACTTCGCCATGCAGATTGGCAAAGACTTGCTGACCGGGCAACAAGGTAGTGGCCAAGTTCTGCCCTGCGACAGTTTGTGCGTTGGCTTGAGGCACAGATACCACTTTGACCTTGCCTTCGGTTACCGCTATGCGCACATCGCCACTACTTTTTAACACATCAAATGCCGTACCCAGGACATGTACTTCTGTTTGATGGGCACTCACAATAAACGGCCGCTCACTGTCTCCGCTCACCTCAAAATAGGCCTGCCCCTGCATCAGATCGATGTATCGCCGGTCTCGCGAAAAACGTGCCACCAAAGTGGAACTGCCGCCAAGAGTTACCGTAGAGCCATCGGCCAGCTCGATGGCAAGATCCTCTCCAGTATGGCTGGCATAATAAGTCTCAGTGCCAGATTGATAGAGTGAGAAATACCAAACCCCTACCGCTACAATCAGACCCGCCGCAAAAGCCATTGTCATTCTAACCACAGAACGCTCGGGTTTTGTATTGCGCCTGGGGAAAGGCGATACGTTCGTTTTTGATTGTTGCTCGGGAACGCTGTTTCTCAGGGTTTCACTACTCATCGCAGCGTAGCCCACATCCCGCCACCATTGTTCTATTTTCAGATACGTCTCAGTGTGCTGTTCCGAAAGCTGCAACCACTCGGAAAATTTACGACGCCCTGCCTCGCTGTCTTTGCCTGAATGCAGATAAGCAGCCCATTCGGCCGCTTCGGCATTAACATCTTCTCCACCGCAGTGCGGGATAACCAGGCTCTCTTTTGAGTCAACTGTCATTTTCCTGTCCTTTTTCAGCGTCATCAGCCTTTGACAGATCGTGCTTTTGTAAAATAGTGGTCATGGCAGAGATCATATGGCGAGAAATGGCCGATGTACTCCAGCCGGTCTCCGCACTGATTTCGTCGTAGTTTTGCCCAAGTACTCGGGAGCGCAGCACAACTTCCCTCTGTTTGGGCTTCAGCTCTTGCAGATCGCGGGCCACAGCATTTAACTGCTCTCTGGCCATATAGACGCGTTCAGGCGAAATTTCTCCCACTTCCAGATCAAAAATTTGCAGTTGTTCATCAATATACTTGATGGCACGTTCGCGAGAGCGGTAGCCGGAAACCGCATCGCGCGCGGCGATCGTGAACAAAAAGGCTCGCGGGTCACGAATAGTTTCCACATCATCGAGGGCTGTAATCTTTTCAAAAGCAGACTGGGCGATATCTTCAGGCTCCGGTGGACCAAGCCCAAAACGGCTGCGCAACCAGCGACAAAGGTCGGCCCAGCAGGATCGGTAGAGTTCTTCAATCAGGTGAGTTTTATCTCTGTTGGCATGCTCTTGCCGCTCACTAGCACGTTGACAACCAACCGCTTTTGCCGGCGCACTGTTCAAATCGGTGTTTAACCGGGAGACGTTACCTACCGGGGTGACTGTTTTCACACCTTTATTTTTTACATCTTTGGTCATATACAACGTCCGGCAACACGCTGAGACTCATTTGCTTGTGTCATCCACGAATACTACTCGGGAAACTTTTTAATGCAACATGTGTTAATTTTACAGACTTCTGGCAAGCGCTGGGCACATGGCATTCAAAATTGCCAACGGGCGTTTGCCGGCGGATAGTTCCGTCCTCTCCGCCAACACCTTGCTCCAACACCCGGATGTCCACATTGGGGCGGCTTCCTGTTCTACAAAAACGGCCATTTGGCCATAGGAAAAAGTTTTCAGGTAGCAACTCCCACCAATCACCGCGTCAACATTGAAAACGCCAACTCGAATCTGGAATCGGTAGTTCCAACGGAGCATTTGGTAATGCTCATAGGCTGAAGCTCATAGATAGTCATAAAAATAATTTTAATATATGACTGATGATGAAATGCTCTACCAATTATAACTACAGACAGCCTGATATTTGTGGAGGGTAGATACAGAAAGAGGCCTGAGCGATTGCTACTCAGGCCCAAACCCCGCGGATTTCCCACTAGAGCGCATTATTCACGACATGTCGAAGGCAACACCAACATATGGTGAAAAACGCGGACCAGCGATCAAAAATTGTGGGTCAGTTTAAAGCCATAAGTCCGTGGAGGCAGGTAAGAGCCATAAATGGGGCTTCCCGCCCCGGGCCAATACACGTATGCTTTGCCTACCAGAGATGCTTCATCAAGCAGATTTTGCACGTAGAATTCCGCTCGCCAATCACCATCGGTATTTTCCCACCTGATACGACCATTGGTACGATAGTAAGATGGTATGCGGGACTGGATGTGATTGAATATGGTCCCTTCCTGATCACCCACATAGGATACGTCAAGCCTGGCTGAGATATTGCCAGAACTGCCTAAGGACCAATTATACTCCCCTCCCAGATACAATCGCCAAGTGGCCGAATTAGCCAGACGATTGCCAGTTATGTCCTGAAAGCCTGTGGGTGATACCGCATCGGCGATAGTCAAGCCGTCATACATGGACTCCTGCCAGGTAAGCGCCCCGTTCAGAGAAAAGTCTGACGACACCAGCACGGTGAGTTCTGCTTCAAGGCCATAAATTTTTGTATTGGGAACATTTGCAACTTTCCCACCCGGGCTCAATTCACCGTCTGGCTTTAATACCTGAACAATCTCCTGCTTGTCTTCGTAACTGGAGTAAAACGCTGCCGCATTCAGCTGCAATCGTTGCTCCAGCCACTGACTTTTAAGGCCCGACTCAATTACGTTGACATATTCTGGTTCATAGGTGGTTACAATAAACACACCACCTGCACGATACCCCGTCGCATAGTTGACATAAAACATTGCTTCGTCTGTCATGTAATAGTTAAATCCAGCGCGGTATGTGAACTGAGCCCAACTGTCGTCCAGCATGACACTACTAAAAATTAATTCGTCCGTACCCGTGGCAAAATTTAAGCCGAGCATGCCGGTCTGCTCCTTTTTGTCCTGGGTAAATCGCCCACCGACGACCAGTTCCAATTGGTCCGTAATACTGTATTCAAATTGACCATAAACTCCGTAGGATGTGACAGTAGCTGGGTAGTTTTCTGTAAACACATAATAAGGTATTCCCCAACTCGGAATGAGAATATCCAGATCTTCGTACCTTCCGCTGGCGGGAGCGGATGACTTTTGCCTGTAATAATATAAGCCACTCTGCCACTTCAATCGGCCGTCACCATCAGAGATAAACTGCAATTCTTGACTGAATGTTTCGTTGAGCATTCGAGCATTGTTGCTGAATGTTACTGCAAATGAACCATCAAGGTCGCCATACCGGTGAGTCGCCGAATCGTTGTAACTGGCCAGATAGGCAATTTGGAAGTCATCCAAATTCCAGAACACATCCAATGAAGCGCCCTCGGCGGTATCGGTCATTCCCATTTTTTCATTGAGGCTCACCGCGAATGGGTCTGTGGCGGTGGGATTGGGCCCGCTGCCATTATCGATCAAAAACTGGGCAAAAACATCCGCCCCCTCGCCTAAAACAGGATAAGGGTTAATGCGTCGAAACGGCAAAGTGCGAAAATCGGCATCGTATGAATAGGCACTCATGTACACTTGAACATTATCCGTTAAGTCATATTCCACCGACCCGCGAACATAGGTATAGTTGGAGTTATCCAGATCCTCGTCTGCCATTCCTGAAACATTTTTTGTATATCCGTCCCGTTTTTCATCGCTAACGGCAATTCGAGCTCGAAGCTTATCGGACAGAGGGACATTAAGAACTCCCGTGACCAGCCTTTTATCGTAATTACCCACGTCTAAAGAAAACTTTCCTTCAAATTCATCAGTGGGGCGCTTGGTAATGACGTTTATGCTGCCACCAATTGCGTTTCGACCATATAAAGTTCCCTGTGGTCCACGCAGTACTTCCACCCGCTCTACATCGAGCAAATCCCGACCAAGAAACGCTGTGGCCTGGATATAATGGCCATCAATATGCATCGGAACACCCGGATCCAATAGCGCATTCACGGTGCCCACACCCCTGATCGTGGCAACCACATTGGAATACCCGTTACCTGCCTGCTGGCCCAAGTTCAAATTTGGCGTAGAAAACTGTATATCCTCAGGCGATTCAATACCCCGCCGCTCCATCATATCTGCCGACAACGCTGAAATAGCAATTGGTACGTCCTGCACGCTTTGCTGGCGCTTCTGCGCAGTAACGATCATCTCTTCGATTGTTTGATTAGATGTTCCTTCCTTCCCTCGTTTATCCGCATTCACCTCTTGAGTGATCAGCACGGAATCGTCAGACACAAATTCATACATCAATCCAGTTCCGCTCAGCATTTCCTGAAGAGCGTCATTCAAAGAATATCGTCCTTTGATTGCTGGCAGTTCTATACCGTTACCCAATCCTTGGGCAAGTACAATCTGAGAACCAGTTTTCTTTGATAACTCCATCAGCGCCAAACCAGCCTGCTTACTCGCGATGTCTATTTCCACCACGGAATTCACATCGGCAAACACACACGGAGTCACGCAAAAGAAAACTGTCATGGCACTGAAAGTAACAGCGCACTTTTTGACGAAAATGGTCACTTTTTTCATGGGCATCCCCCCTTTATTTATCGGTTGATTGAGCCCTCAGTTTTTCGAGAGCTGTACAATATACGTATCAACCATTCTCACCCGAAAAAATTACAAGCACCTAATTTCAAAAAACAACGATTATTCAGAAATGCCTTGTGATTTGTTCCCATTTTTTTCAGAGCTCACTATACCAATACGATCGAAGTAGTGAACCAGTTTGATCGGATATGCGCGCTCCAAACTGGCGAGAGCGGCATTGATACGGTCTACACGAACGCTGGCAAATACTTCTATATCCACCAGCCCGGAGTCCTCAATCAGGATTTTTTTGCCTGAATAACGATTGAGTTCCCGCACCACCTGATAAAATGGGGCGCCAGCAAAACTCACGAGCCCCTGCCGCCAACTATGTGCATCACTTAAATCTTTCGACATATGCGCCGTCAAAACGTTTTCTTCGTTATCAAATTCTACAACCCAGCCGGCAGACAAACGATATTGATTGGGATTATCGATGCGCAGAACCTTATCATCGTTCGCCTGTAATTCCGGGGAATCCGAGTCTACCGATTCCGATTCCTTATGGAAGGAGATTACACCCTCAATCACGGCTACGGAAAACTGGTCGGGCATTTTACGCACATTGAACTGTGTACCCAGTACACTGATGCGCCGGGTGCCCACACCCACCCAAAATGGCCGCAGCGGGTCAGACGCCACATCAAAGTATGCCTCGCCGCGAACCAGGGTAAGCGCCCTCGACTGATCAGACAAACTGACCAACAACTCGGACCCTGTATTAAGCGTGACATGGCTGCCGTCGGACAGCTCAACACTCTTCTGCTCCCCGACCCGCGTGACATAACGCAGAACGTTGCCATCGGCGTCACTGTCATCGGCTGTGGGAGACAATGCCAAATATCCCACTGCAACCGCCAACAGCATCGTCGCGGCGACCGCAAACCCGGGCCACAGCTTAAGGCCGGAGGCATCGTTTTCTGCGTCGTCGAGAATCGCTCGAATCTTGGCCGAATCCTTGAGCCCCTCCATATCTGCGAGCAGATGGGCTGTACGAAGGTATTCCTGGCGATAGACGCTGTCGGCAGATTTCCAGGCACCGGCCTCGGCCAGGTCCCGCGAAGAGAAGTCCTCGGCATTGAGCCGGGCCAGCGCCCGTGCCGCCCGTTGCCGATCGGAACGTTTGTTGAATGTCACACTCATGGTTGTTCTCCAGTGGCTCTGCTCACCGAAGTGCGAATCCTGATCAACGCCCCGCTGATGTAATTTTCAACGGTGCGGGTGGTCACACCCATTTTTTTTGCTATTTGCTGATATTCCATATGACCAAAACGGCTTAGCACAAAAGCTTTGCGCCATTTCGGCGGGAGCGCCATAATTGCCTGCTCTACCACCCCCAGTTCCTGAATGTCGGACACGGTGACCTCCGGAGACAATTCGTAATACACGCTACTATCTCCCGCCCACTGGCGCTCTTGATACTGGCGTCTAACAGCTTTGTGTCGCTCTCGATCAACGATCAGGTTATTGGCCGTGGTAAACAGGTAGGCGCGACTTTGCCGTTGTCCCTTTGGCAATTTCTCTTCCAGATCAGACATGCGGGCAAAACGTACAAAAACCTCTTGCATCAGGTCTTCGACATCCTCCTCGGTATCTACCCTGGCCCGCAGAAAAGCACGCAGGTGGGCGCCGTGCTGACTGAAAAATTGATCAAGCACCTGTACTCTCGCCTGCTGTTGCAGCTTAAAGCCAACAACATTGTCATTTTCCTGCTTTTTCACATGCAACTTTGCCTGGCTATCCTACACTTGGTTGTCCTACCTGGTTGTCCTACCTGGTTGTCCTACATAGGTATAGACGGTTTACCGTGAAGCACCCGAAAAAATAATTCAGACCGGAATCAGGATGGAGATCAGGATGGAGAGGTGTCGAGAGAGATCGAGATAAATTGATGGTGAAAGGTCAGCAGCCTGGATGAAGCAAAGCAAAATCCGTGCATTCCACGCCACAACGTGTGGCGCTTTGCATCGCTCCACCCAAGCTATTGGCGCTTGTTATCTGGCGTTCAGATCACTGACCCGCCATTGAAAACCTTTGGCAAAGATGCTGTCCGTGACTGAATCCTCCAGTTTATACGGGCCCTTGTCTCCGATGATGTAAACCACCTGGTTGTTCTGGCTCACCCCGGCAGAAGGCCTGTCATTAACGTTGGTAAACTGGGCGAAACCCTTGTAAGCCCATTGCCTTGTGCCATCCGCATGCTCGTACACTTCCCAAAACCCCTGCGATTGTGCACCAGCGGGCGCTATCAACGGGCGCCAGGTTTGCAGGCACTCTGCGTTGCAACCTTTGACACCCAGCCCTTTCCCTTTGATATAGGTGTCGTCGTCTTCGGTGCGTTTATCAAGGCCGCGTTCAATGGTGTAGCGGCTGTACAGCGGCATGCCATCAACTGTCGACAATATGTTGCCGTAAGCCAGGTCCTGCTGCACGCTAACAGAGGGTGGCGTAAAGTGCTGCGCAACCGTCACAACCTGCCAACCGTCCTGCCCTTTCAGCCCGTGAATATCTCCGGGCACCAGATCGCCTGTGTAGGTGTACAACAGCGCATTGTCGTAGGCCCACTGGCGAGTACCATCCTGGTGAGTGACCGGTGCAAACTGGCCCAGCGGGTTGGATAGCTCCGACGCCACCACGGGTTGGTAACGAAAAGCGCAATCAGCTTCACATTCAGGCGCTCTGGTTGCCGACGCCTGCGACCTGACATAAAGCGTCATGCCCAGCTCGTCCACCAATGCATGGCTGCTCGCCGCGGGAATTTCCCTGACCATCACAGCAACTGGTGTGTCTATTGATTTTTCCGGTTCAAAACGGGCAATCTGCCAACCTTCAGGTAAGGTCAAATCGCGGTTAACACCGCTAATATCGGGAACACGTGCCTCCAGTGCCGACTTTTTTTGCGAGGCGATAATATTGTCCACTACCTCATTAAAACGCGTCTCGCGGGCAAACCGATACAAGGGCTTGCCTTTATAGGCCCATTGGCGATCACCGTTACCGCGAACAACAAGACTCCATTCTCCCACAGGTGTCGCGTCCGCATCTGCAATTACCGGGGGAAATTCTTTCGCACAATCACCTTCACAGTTTGATTTACCCGGTGTGACATCGGCATCTGAAATAAAAAGTGTCCTGCCTTCGGCATTACCCAAACCAACCCAGTAGATATTCAGTCTGCTGATTTTTCTTGACACCTCCACCAGAGTAATCCCCGGAGGGGTTGAATAGTGAATAGAGCGTGATGAATTGGGAATTAAAGGCTCCTGCGCCTGAATGCAGCCAGTCACGACCGCCAAAATAACCAACCATACGGGTGTCAACAAAAAACACCACCTGGATTTTTTCATTTCGCTATACCCTGCTTTCAATTCACTATTCATACCAGTACTTCCGAAAACGAATTTACGACTCGATTGGAGCCCGTGCCCCAACTCTCTGCCGGTATACCCAGCGCCCGCAGGCAGGTCAGGCCAACGCGGCCGCAAGGGTCATTTGGCGCCGATATGTGATGGCCGGTTTTGATGCCGCCATTGGCACGACCAGCAGTGAAATAAGGCATTTCCTTGTAGCCATGGATTCTGGAGTCTCCGTGATCGCTGAAGGCCAATACCAGGGTTCGGTCCAGCAAGGTGCCATCCCCTTCTTTAATACTGGCGAGTTTGGTTACAAGCCGTTGCCAGCCGATCATGTACCGGGTAGCAAACCAGTACGACATTGGTTGATAACCCAGCACCGGGTCGGTGGCTTCTTCGTGGGTATAAATATGAGCACTCGATGGGTCGCCCGCTTTCACCATATCGTGACTGATGGTCATGTTAAAAATACGGGTCTGACCGCAGGCAAGTGCATGTGCCAGCAAATCGGCGAACATGTCATGGGTGTGGAGCGCATTTTCGATCTCCAGGTTCGGGTGCTCCGCCCGGGGTTCAGCAGGCGATTCACAAGCGGCCAACGGCTCCGGTTTTTCCAGCTCAAGCGCCAGCTTTTGCTCCAGGCTGCGCAGGGAGGTAAAAAATTCGTCGAGCTGAGCGCGATCGTTCGCTCCCACCTGTTTCATTAATGCCTGTCGTTCGTTGGTAACAAATGACAATGCACTTTTGCGTACCATCACCGCCGGGTCAGGTGTGAAATTGTCGGCGTTCGGGTCCTGGAAACCTTCGCTGAAGATGCGTTGATACAGTTTCAGCGGTGAAACTTCTGCTTGATTATAGGCATTGCCACCGCGCGAACTGTATGTCAGCAAGGAGTTGCCGTCGCAGGATACCGTCAGGGATTTAAAGCGGGTGCGCACACCGAGCTTTTCTGCCACCACGTCGTCAATGCTGCGCCCGAAGCCTCCCACCGGATCCGATACTCTGCCGGTCATAATGCACTGCTGCCCGGAAAAGTGAACCTGGCTCGGGTTGCCATCCAGGATAACTTCGGTGCCCGTGTACATATTGATGTGCTCACGCACCGGCTCCAGCCCCTGTAACTGTGGTTTCAACTCGTAATCGGTGCCAGTCTTTTCCGGTATCCAGTTGCCGTAACACAAACCCAATCCCCAGTACCAGGTGCCAAAGCAGGTGGGCAGGGATCCACCATCTGCCAGCGCACTACCGCTATCATTCAAAAACATATCCAGCAACGGCAAGCCAACACCAACCGTGGCGCCATGCAAGGTTCCGCGCAGCAACTGGCGGCGGGTTACGGGATTATTGTTCATCTGCAAGTTCCTCTTTTTTGAGTCGGACGTCTGACGTCGGAAGTCGGACGCAAAAACAAACCAGTAATCATTCCGGCACTTTCGAACTTCTTTTCCCCCGGCACGCATCCAATAAGGCCGGGCGTGCGAAGGCACAACTTTAGCTTCAGACGTGCAACGTCAGACCAAACACTTACCTCACTGCCACCTCTTCTGTTTTGGGCGCCAAAACTTGATAAAAAGCATCACTCGTACCCAGGGCTCTGAACAACTCTGTTATTCGATAATCGTCTTCCGCAAATTTCTTGCGTACCTTTTTTAGCCATTTGCGCTCGCGCGGTGCGACCTCATGACCAACACCATAGGCAAATACCCTGTTTACAAGACAGGAGACAATGGCCGGACTGTTGCGAACAGCCTGACTCAACCCACGCACATCAGCAAAGGACACGCCATCCAGTTCGCCGCTGGTATCAATGGTTACTCCATTTTCTGTGCTGCGATAACGGCCACCAGTATCAAAGCTTTCCAGCGCCAGGCCGATCGGGTCGGTAATTTTGTGACAACCCGCACAGGTGGGATTCGTCGCATGCGCACCCAAACGGTCGCGCGTGGTTTTATATTCCGGATGCTTACCCGGCTGCATCAAGGAGAAGTCGACATCACCGGGCGGCAACGGCACATCCTGGCACAACAGATTTTCGCGCAGGGCCTTGCCACGCAGAGTGGGTGACGTGCGCCCCGGATGTGAGTGCAAGGCCACAAAAGCGGGTTGCGCCAATAGCCCAGCGCGCGGATCGTCCTCATCAAAATGGTAAGCCATCCATCGATCTGGTGTGGCAATCGGATTGGCCTGAAACAGAGGTATTGCCAATTGCGCAGCCAACTCAGGCGTGAGGAAGGTGTTGGGCGTGGTGAACAAATCACGGTAATCACCGCGCCGTTCGATCAAGTGATCCACTACCGTGCGCAGTATTTGTTCACGCGCATCCTGACCAACCTGAAAGGTAAAATCCGGGAAAAACTGCGCGTCTTTGATCAAGGTGTCGAACTCTTCCAGGGCCAGCATGTCACTGAAAAATGCGCGCACTCCCCGGTTAATTTTGGGCGAAGCAATCATGCGATCGATTTGGGTTTGCAAACCACTGGCGCTTTCCAGCTCGCCACGTTCAGCCGCATCCAGCAAGGCGCGATCAGGGCTGCTGTCCCACAGCAAAAAACTCAGTCGTGACGCTTTGGAATAACCGGTCAGCTCTGACTCGCCATCACCAATCGACCAGGCCGATTCAATGCGATATAAAAAGCTGGGTGACACCAGCATGTTGGCCAGGCTACGTTCGATGCCGGTGTAAAAATTGCTTGCTGCCTCTGCCTGTTGCCGGGCTGCCAGCAAATGATTTTGCAACTCTTCGTCGGTCAACGGCCTGCGGTACAAAAGTCGCCCAACATCGCTTATAAAACGTTCGCTACAGACCGGATCGAACCGATTTTTGTTCGCGGGTAAACACGGGATTAACTCCTTGCGATAACGGTCACTGACAACTTGCGAGGCAATTTGCAGGGCCAGATCTTCAGCGACTTCAAGATCCACTGGAGATAAACCGGCATTGGAGGCACCAACTTCCAGCAAACCAGCGTAACGCTGACCAATGGTGCTTAATTTGCCTTTGGTTTCAATGGTCGACCCAAACACATCCGTAATAATGTGCGCATATTGTTCTGCACTGATACGTCGAACCGAAGCAATTTGTTGTTCACCGCGAATCACCGGAGCAACGGAAACTTGACTTTGCGACCACCAGATCACCGCACCCGCGACAAGTAGCAGCAACGGCAGAATAACTTTTTTGTGTTTAAAGGTATTTTGAGAAAACGACGACATGGAAAAACGACTCCTTATTCAGTGGCACGGCTGCCGACAATAAATGTGCCATCAGGCTGTGCGATAAATGCGGGCACAGCGTTGACCTGAAATGCTGAAGAAATGGCTGTATTTTCGCCAGTTTTCGGGTCGGGATATGCGTCGGCCAGTTTCTTGAGGTTGTAGTAACCACCGGTCACGTCCACCATACCCATCTCACTGACCACGCCGATCATCAGCCAGTAATCCCTCCAGGGGTGGTAGCCTCCAAGATAACCTGAGGCTTTGCCATCGTCGGCAAATCGCAGACGCAGTTGCGAGTCGTAGAGTTCAAAGTTGAAATAGAGAGGAAAATGGCTATCCAGCTTGACCTCCGCTCCTTCGGTATTTGAAGTAAAAACACCGTCGCGGTATATGCCCTGCAAAGTGCCATAGTGAGGCGCATTGGGGTCGATCACATAGGTCAGGTTGGACATCGCTTCGCCCTGTTTATTCAAGCGCAGACGGCCAAGCGCCCGATGCATGGTGACCGTGGCCGGGCCACCGCTGTCAAAGTCATCGGTGGTAATGCTGAACAACCACGCTGGTACCGCAATGGTGGGAAATTCCGATCTCCAGACTGAATCTTCCCAAAAAGGCCGCTGCGGTGGGCTGATATCGTAATTGGCAAAACAGCCCAGAGCGCGGTAAAGCTCGTTATCGACGCCCTTGAGATGGGTTTCCGGGTCTTCAAACCCCTTCGGACCATCCTTGCCATCCAGGTCAAATCCATAGCCATACGGCCCCGCCACTATTTCCAGATTGGGATCAGGTTGCGATTCGGGGTAGTGATGAACATTGGCGGGTTTGCCATTGCGAACACCGCGTTTGGCGACCATCAATACATTGGCAGTGGTGAGATCGAGACTGCTGCCATTCAACAGCTCATCGATTTTGTCCTGACTGAAGCCACGTATTTTGAACGCCCTCTCGCGAGCCTCACCAAACCCACCATTGCCGCCATTTGGGCAGTTGCGGTCATCGTGGTGGGTGGCGATCTGAAAGTAACTGATGACATAGCCTCTGGTCTCTGCGTAACCGGAAGGCGCCATCACGCCAAACAGCGCGAGGCACGCCATCAAGCAAGCAGGCCATGGCTGCCGTAGTCGTGTTGTTTGCATCATTTGGTTCCCGAATTGCTATGGTTTCAGTGCTGTTGTGCAGTCACCACCTGTAAAACACCGGCCCGGCCAAAACAGGTGTTTGAACTTGGCTGGAACGGTTTGTTTGTTGCTCTTACAGGTACTGTCGCTTGAGCGGGGAATTTATCCCGCTTTTGAGGAATTATTCGGGAAGGTTGGTGCTGACAGGGGGTGTTGATAAAACCGGGGTCTTTTGACAAAACCGATCCAAAGGGAATCAATCATCTCAGACAACAGCCGCCTTTATATGCATATGTTCAGGATTTTCGATACATCTGGAATAGTGATCAAATGATAAAGGGGCGAATCTATACATTACCGAGGGTAGAGTCCACTCACTCGCCAGTGAACCATCGGTTGACTCAACGGCAACATAGGCTCTCCACGATAAATCCCATCCATCCCCAATAAATACTGATAACGGTTGTTGTCAGCCTGCTCGGCAAGCCAGGGGCGGGCAGGATAATTGATGTGGTAAGTGTTGTAACAACCCACGACTTGGAACAATTCGTTGTCCACACCCTGTTGCAGTGTGTCCGGGTCTGTAAAACTGTTTGGAGCACCAGCGCCACGCTCATCCAAATCAAAGCCAAAGGCTATTTTCCCGGAGACGGTTTCCAGTCGCTGGTAAACTGTGGACACGGGGTTAAAAAGTACATCGGCAGGCTCACCATTGATCTCACCACGGTTTCGAACCAATGGGTACAAATTGGCAAATCCTTGTAGACCTTCTTTGCCATAGGCATCAATTAGTTGGTCAGTCCTGGTTTGACTGTACCCTCGCGATGCCAAATCGCGTTGAATCAGCTCACCGCGCGCTCCATTGCCCCCGCCGGTACAACTGTGTACATCTCTATAAGTAGCCAAGTGCAGATAGTTAAGGAACCTCTGAACAAGTCAATGGCGTCTCTGCGAGACCTGAAGCGTGTAGCTGCAAGGCGCAATCCGAAGGCCAGGGCTGGTTGTCACTGGCGAGGGTTGCAACGCGGCAGATTCGCGCTTCAGGTCTCGCCCTTCGGGGCTTACAGACGACTCCATAGACTTGTTCAGAGGTTCCTTAATAACAATACCGCGAGTGCTGGCAAAAGGTTTTGTCGGGAATAACACACAGGCAATGGTGATTAATACCAACCAACTAACATTTCTAAACCTGGTTTTTTTCATCTTTCACCTTTAACCTGGAAAATTAATTGCCATAGCAAGGTTTGAGAGTGTTTACCGGCTGGATAACACTGCCAGCCGGTTAAACTCTTTATCGGAACCATGAAATGGAATTAATTACTGTGGTCTTGCCTTCTGACACACATGATGAGTGGGCGAATGAAGCTTACAAGGCATCAATTACCGTCTTTTGAAATTCACTCAAATCGATACTTGACATCCAGACCTATCTCACGAGGCGACAATCGCCAAACACCACCAGTATCCTGGTATATAACCGTATCCTTGCCGACTAAATTTTTGCCATAAATTTGCAAGGAAAAACGCTCTAAATCCACTCCCGTTCGCAAGCTTAATTGTCCGTGAGCATCAATTGCCGGATATTGTCTATAGATGTCCGGGAAAAATTCCCCAGTGAACGCGTAGTCGGTACGGACAAAAGCCGGGTGACTTGCCAGGGAAAATTGATACTCCAAACCCAAATTACCATTGTACTCTGGCGACCACGGCAGCCGATCTCCGTTACCCCCAATGAGGTCATCCAGGAATTCCGTATCGGTATAAGCAGCGCCCAATGAAAGTTCGAGGCTGGATAACAGTTGGTAGCGCACATCCAGCTCCAGCCCCTGCGACCGGGCTTCCCCGCTATTAACCGTAACCGCGTAAATACAACTGCCTCTTACCAGAACAGGAATCTCACTCCAGTCCACCCTGTACAAAGTGGCATTGACAGTAAGCTGATTGTCCAGGAGAGACAACCTGGCGCCCAATTCATAATTCTCGGTACGGTCGGTATTAATTTGATCCTTAATCGCAGCATTGGTTGAATCCAGAATACCATCGCCATTGATATCACAGACCGACGCTGGCGGGACACTCTGCCCCCTGCCAAGACGAAAACCCTGCCCCCAAGAGGCATACAACATGGTATTGTCGTTCGGGTTATAACGCACGCCGGCTCTAAACGTATTATCCTTCTCAGACACACCCAACAGGATGGGAGGGGCGTCCAACCCCAACTTTACCCCTTCTTCGCCACTGTCCCGGTCATATTTGAACCAGCGGCCACCAAGTGTGAGCTGCCATTGAGGGTTAAGTTGATACTCTAACTCGCCGAACAGGGCCACCTGACGGGTGAATTCAGACGCGACGACATTCCAGACTCTATTCGGGTCGTTGCCAGCCCACCCCAGCGCTTCAAGAGATGCCTGCGTACCAATCCAGATTTGATCGTTGGTACTATCCGTATCGATGTCTTCATAATAGATTCCCGCAGTGAATTGGAGCGGACCATCTAATTGTGAAGACAAACGAACCTCTTGCACAAAACCCTTCAATTTCGTATCCGAGACAGCATCCCAGGCTACGTTGCCAAAAACGTAATAATTTGAGTCTCCCCAACGCCAAAGATTGCTTTGATCAACCCAGGTAGAGGCGCTGGTCAAACCGGCCCATCCCAAATCATACTCCAGCAACACATGGCTGAATTCGTGCGTCGTCTTCCGAAATCCACCTTCCTCTTCGAGAGCAATACCGCGATAGCCACCCACGCCAGGTTCAAAGGCTGAATACGCATTGCGGCCGCCCAGCTCATCCTCCTGTCGTGACATCATGAATGTCAACTTAAGGCGATCGCTGGCCTCCCACAGCAAACTCGCTCGTCCACCAACGAATTCGCCGGGGTTGTCATCTTCGACCATAGCGACAGTGGTTCCCGTAGACGCCGCCACGTTTTCTATCTCAGGCGTACTAACCAAGTCCCGAAATCCCGCATTATCAAAACGATAAGCAACCACCCTCAACGCCAACCTGTCGTCAACCAGCGGGACATTCAGAACACCTACTTGCTTGTTACTCAAATCGCTGGCGTGACTCAAACCTGAAACGCCAACATCAATCGACCCTTCAAAACGGTCCAGCTTTGGAGCTTTTGGAATGTTGCGCACCAGGCCGCTCATACTGTTGGCGCCATAGAGCGTCCCCTGGGGACCACGCAGAACCTCCACACGATCCATATCCATCAACTTCAAATCTGATCTATTGGTAAGCCTGCCAAAAGAAAAAGACAAGGGCACCTCGCCCAGATAACTGCTACTGAGGTCTGGCGTAGCCCAACCACCGCTAAGGCCGCGAATCGTCACGCTGCTAAAACCCGGAGTAAATTCCAGGTAGTTGACGTTGGGAACTGATCGCAAATAGTCTTCCGCTCCAACCAGGCCTCTGCTCTCTATTTCTTCTCCACCCAGAGCGGTGATACTCATCGGTGTATCCTGCAAACTGGTTTCCCGTTTTGTCGCGGTAACAATCATTTCTTCTATTGTCTGATTAGACACACGCGACTCTTTTTCCATCGCCCGTTCCTGCTTATCAGAGCCACCTGTCCGCTCCTGCACAGTAACCGTATTTTCCCCAACAAACTGAAAATCCACCTGCGCATCTTTAAGCAACGCAGCGAGCGCATTTTGCGGATACATTTTTCCCTGGACACCGCTTGTTTCCAGCCCCCGCAACTTGTCTGTCGAAATGACGACCTGAATCCCCGACTGGTCGGTAAATTGCAAGATCGCCTGTGCTACAGATGTTGGCTCAATGGAAAAATCAACAAATTTTTGTTTACCTGCATCCGCCTCATTGGCGCTTAACGATGACGAAGCCAATACGACAATTGAAACCAGGCCTATGGATGAAATAATTTTTTGTGTAACTCTACTGGTAAAGCAATTCATACTACCTCCCGCTTGGCGGTTTTATCGATCAGATTTTTCAACCGCAACATAGACGAGCGAGCCACCAATTTTTGGAATTTTGTTGCCAATTTATTACCGCTGTTTATTACCGCTGGAATCATAACTGCCCGACAAAACCACCTCGACATCGTCTTGTTTTAACACAGTGACCGGGAACGCTTGCACCACTGCCGTCAACCATTCCTTTTCATGGCCACGCACCATAGTTCCCGAAAATATCAACTCGCCTATGGCGGGCTCTGCCAGTACAACTCGCTGCTCCGAATAACGATTCACATCCTCCACTACTCGATGCAGTGGTTGTTCTATAAAATGCAATACACCGCGTTGCCATTCGACAGGCGCAACGTGTGATGCTCCCAATTGCTCGATAGCACTGATCCGACCCTTATCGACATAATTGTGAACAATCACAGACTGTCCCGCTTCCAGCTCGACAAAATCATCCAGCGACGCACTGACTCTGGTCCTGCCTTCCAGTACCGTAACAACCGTGTCGCTACGATGCCGATTGACATTAAACGCCGTACCGATAGCCACGACACGGGTTTTTCCGACATTGACGACAAATGGACGATCACTGTCTTTGGCAACGGTAAAAATCGCCTCTCCCTGAACCAGATTTAACTGGCGTTCCTTATCTCGGTAATCGAGTTCGACGATCGATTTAGCGCCTATTTTTATTTGCGAACCGTCTGGTAATTGAACGTCACTGTGCTCGGCCGTTTTGGTGTGATAAACCGTTTGTTGTTGCGATGCCGTGCCCAAAAATTTATTTAATTCCGGCACCACCGGATAAAGCAGAACAGCAATCAGACACAACCCGGCCGCTATCCATACCGGTTTAAAATACCACTGCCAAAACCGGTTACTTTCGGAACGACCCGATGACTGATGCCGCCCCTTTCTTCCACGATGCTTTTTATAAGCATCTACAGATACAGTGCCATCATAGTCATCACTGGCAATCGCCTCGACATCGGGCAGCGGCATATCGTCTATTTGCCTCAATTCCGATGCAAGCAGATCCATATCGCGAAAGGTTTTGCCGTGCGCCGCATCACTCTGCATCCACGCCAACCACTGATCCATTTGATGTTTGGACAGCTTGTCGTGTTCCAGTCGCAACAGCCAGTCGGCAGCTCGTTCGCACCGTGCCACCTGACGGGATTGACGCCTGCAAACTTTGAGAAAGTTATCCATGTCCACCCTCCCGGCCTGACTCGTCTTCCGACTCCAGGCGTTGCTGGCAATATGCCAGTGCGCGTTTGACATATTTTCGAATCATGCTTTCAGTCAGTGACAGCGACTCTGCAATTTCACTGAAACTCTGACCACGAAACTTGTAACAAATAAAAGCCGCCTGACACTTGGGTGGCAATTCGCGAACAATTGCCTTGAGCCTTTCCAGGCGCTGGCGAGCTATCGCGACATGTTCCGGCCCACTGCTACTGTCCGCCACCCCCTGCTCCCAGCATTCAGCTTCGGCGCCGGCCTGCTCCTTGTAGCGCCGCTGGCGAAGGTGGTCGATGGCAATATTGCGGGCGGTGCGATAGAGATAGGCTTTCAGGTGACTGATCGTGCCGGTCTGGTCAAGCCCCAGTATGCGCACATAGGCGTCCTGGGCCACTTCTTCCGCTTCGTTGCGGCTGCCAAGATAGCCCTGGATGTACTTGACCAGGAGGTTGTTGTGTTCTTCGAACAGCCGATGCACATCGCGCTCGACATCTGACTGTGAGCCATCCACGAGGCCTCCGAGATCTGTCGGTTCTGCCGTGACATCTGATTTGGCTTTGGATGCGTCTGGTTTTCGCATATACAAAAGTGTAGCCGTTGCTCCCGAAGGGCACTTGCCAAGTTTCCACTATGACGAACCGGGGGGCAAATTTTGGAATGACTTGGGAAAATGTTTCTGTAAATTGGTTTATGTGAGTTCACTGCTGTCCCACAAAATGGATGTGTATTTGCCAGGATCTGTTGTTTTATGCGGTTTGCAGATAGGGCTTCGATATCGAGATATCAACCGGACTGCGGTTTTCAAGACCGTATGCAGCATGGATGCTACATACGAGCCCCCACGGACGGGTTTACGGCGTGTCTTGAAAACTGCAGTCCGGTTGATGCCTCCGGCCTGGCGCCGAATTTATGGGGCAGCAGTGATGTGCGTTACAAGGCAGTCCCCCCGCATGGCTTGACTACCGGTGTGTGCCTATAGAAGGCTTCCACTCTCGACCTTATTTGTCGAAAAGATACTTTTTCTTATTTGAAACTTAAAATAACCATGTTTTTTTACATCTAAAACTGAAAATTAACTATTTTTTTGACTAGGGCCTGCATTTTCCTGGAATCAGAACGAAATCAGGACACTATATGTTTACCCGCATGCTCAGCGCACCCTTAAACAACCCGAAAAGCTTCTTTCTTTTTGGACCCAGAGGCACAGGCAAAACAACCTGGCTCAAAGGTCAACTACCGCAGTCACTGTTTATTAACCTGCTGCAAGCCGAATTTTATACTCTGTTACTGGCCAATCCAGGCAAACTCAGAGACCTGATCCCGCCAGACTACGACGACTGGATCATCATAGATGAATTGCAACGTATCCCCGCTCTGTTGAATGAAGTACATGATCTGATTGAATCGAAAGGCTTTCGGTTTATTCTCACGGGTTCGAGCGCAAGAACCTTGAGACGCAATGGGGTTAACCTGCTCGCTGGCCGTGCACTGACTTATCACATGCACCTTGTTACGGTGGTGGAACAGAATGGCGCCTTCGATATTCAGCAGTCACTTCAACTGGGCCATCTACCCACCCGATTTAACGAAACAGAACCGCTCAAGTACCTGAAAGATTATGTGCAAACTTACCTGCGCGAAGAAGTTATGCAAGAAGGCCTGACTCGCAACATTTCACATTTATCCCGATTTCTGGGAGTAGCAAGTTTTTCACAGGGTAAAACTGTTAGCGTGAGTGAGATCGCCCGCGAAGCGCAAATTGAACGCAGCGTCGCCAACAATTATTTCTCGATTCTGGAAGATCTGCTTCTTTCAGTACGATTACCCGCATTTAGCCGCAAGGCCAAACGCAAATTAATGACACAAAAGAAATTCTATTACTTCGACGCAAGTGTGTTCAGAGCTATACGTCCCATGGGGCCCCTCGACTCGATGGCAGAGATTGACGGCCCGGCTCTGGAAACACTTGTTTTGCAAGAACTCAGAGCCATCAACGACTACCTGGGTTATGACTATCAGATTTATTACTGGCGCACAAAAACCGGACTCGAAATTGATTTTGTGCTTTATGGCCCAAACGGTTTACTGGCTATCGAAATCAAACGCTCTGCCCATGTTCAATACAAGGAAACCCGTGCACTCAGGGAATTTAAAAAGGATTACCCACCGGCACGCTGTTATGTTTTTTATGGCGGCCCGGCAACATTATACGAAGAGCATGCCACACTGATACCCGTTACACAGGCACTTAAGACACTACCCGATTTACTGGCAGGTGCCTGAAAAAAGCATCTCCGGTAAAAATGATACTTACTTAAAAGTAGTGGCACGTCGCACGCCATACGTCGCACGCTTTTTAAGGCTGTTCCCGAGGATTACCACACAGATGAAAGACCTGGTGGACGTAGTGCAGCTTTTAGCGTACGACGTGCGACCAGTAAAAGTGGCTCAAAACGCCTTGAATTCTTCCCCCGCCAGGACATTTACCACACCCTCAATGCGCCTGACCTGCTCGGCAGGCTCATAATCCACCGCCGCAACAGCACCCCAGATTGGACCTGGCCAGGCCGGGTCGCCCCTGAACCGGGCAACATGGTGCAGGTGCAGCTGGGGCACCACATTACCAAGCGCGGCAATATTGAGTTTGTCGGCCATAAAAACGGTGGTCAGCGCTTCTGCCAACTGGCAAGACTCGTGCAACAACTGCACCCTATCCTCTTCTTCAAGGTGGTAAATCTCGGTCACATTCGGTCGCTGTGGCACCAGAATAAACCAGGGATAGTTGGCGTCACGGTGCAAAAGCAACAGCGACAGAGGGAAAGCACCAATGGTGATGGTGTCTTTCTGTAACAGCGGATCAAGCGTAAAATCGTTCATTCTCTGGTCCTGGTAAAAACTTTTGGTCGCACGTCGCACATCTGTAGTCGCACGCTTTTCAGGGCACTTGTTGACAGTCTTCCACCCTGATAAAGCCCCTTGGTTGCACCCCCCGGAAAGAGGCGATTTTTAGCGTGCGACGCGCGACGTCAGACGTGCGACCCATTGTCCTCTGTACCCTGTGCGGCCTGCACCGTAGAATACCCCCTTTTGATGTTTCAACAACACCCAAATATAAAGGATCCTGACCCACTATGCGCGCCAGCCGTTTTCTGATTGCCACCCTCAAGGAGACTCCATCCGACGCCGAAGTCATCAGCCACCAGCTTATGCTGCGGGCGGGCATGACCCGCAAACTCGCCTCTGGCCTCTACAACTGGCTGCCACTGGGCTTGCGGGTGTTGCGCAAGGTTGAAAACATTGTGCGCCAGGAGATGGACCGTGCCGGTGCCCAGGAAGTATTGATGCCTGTAGTACAACCGGCCGAGCTTTGGCAGGAATCCGGCCGCTGGGAACAATACGGCCCCGAGCTGCTGCGTGTCAGCGATCGCCACCAGCGGGACTTTTGCCTGGGGCCCACTCACGAAGAGGTAATCACCGACCTGATTCGCGGCGAAATTCGCAGTTACAAGCAACTGCCCGCCAATTTTTACCAGATTCAAACAAAATTCCGCGACGAGATCCGGCCGCGCTTTGGAATCATGCGCTCTCGCGAGTTCTTGATGAAGGATGCCTACTCGTTCCATATCTCGCAGGCCTCGCTGCAAGAAACCTACGATGTCATGCACGGTGCCTATTGCGCGATCTTTGACCGCCTGGGGCTTGATTACCGCCCGGTGCTGGCCGATACCGGGGCCATTGGCGGCAGTTTCTCCCACGAATTCCATGTGCTGGCGAAGTCCGGCGAAGACGCTATCGCCTTCAGCACCGGCAGCGACTACGCTGCCAATATTGAAAAAGCCGAAGCCCTTGCCCCACAGGGCGAGCGCCCCGCCGCCACTCAGTCAATGGCCAAGGTTCACACACCAGGGGCTTATACCATTGACAAGGTGAGTGAATTCCTTGAAGTAACGCCCCAACAAACGGTAAAAACCCTGATTGTTCTGGGTGAAGCAACAGACGAAGATGCGCAGCAACCGCTGGTTGCGCTGGTGTTGCGCGGCGACCACGAACTGAACGATATCAAGGCCGAAAAACTTGACGGCATCGCCGCTCCGCTGGCATTCGCACCTGAGGAACGCATCAAGGCAGAGCTGGGTTGCAGCGTTGGTTCACTTGGTCCGGTTAACCTGGATATTGCGGTCATTGTGGACCGCGATGCAGCGCATCTGGCAGATTTCGTCTGTGGTGCCAACGAAGAAGACCACCATTTTACCGGCGTCAACTGGGAACGCGATTGCGCTCTTGCCAATGTTGCAGATATCCGCAAGGTAGTGTCCGGAGACACCAGCCCCGACAACTCGGGCACACTGGAAATCAAACGCGGTATTGAAGTCGGTCATATTTTCCAGCTGGGCACAAAATACAGCGAAGCGATGAACGCCAGGGTTCTGGACGAAAATGGCAAGGAACAGGCAATGGCCATGGGCTGCTATGGCATTGGTGTCAGTCGCATTGTGGCTGCCGCCATCGAACAAAACCACGATGACAAGGGCATTATCTGGCCGGACGCTATTGCACCGTTTCACGTGGCACTGGTGCCGATCAATATGCACAAGTGCGAGGCGGTCAGGGAAACCTGTGAAAAACTGTACGCCGACCTCACCACCGCCGGCTACGATGTGCTATTTATGGATGAAGACAAGGCGCGCCTGGGGGCAATGCTGGCAGATACCGAATTGATGGGTATCCCCCACCGCGTGGTGGTTGGCGAGCGTGGTCTTGCCAACGCACAGGTGGAATACAAACATCGCCGGGCACCCGAAAGCCAGGATGTGGCGCTGGATGATGTTTTGAGCGTTATCGGGGACCAAGCTGGAAGTTAAAAGTTGGAAGTTGGAAGTTGGAAGTTGGAAGTTGGAAGTTGGAAGTGAAAAGATGAGACCAACGCGGTGCTCGATCAAAGGGTTGTAGTGGTTTTTGCTTCCGACTTCCGACCAAAGACTTCCGACTCAAGAGAAAAACAATGCGAATAAAAACAAACGATTGCCAACCTGCGAACAAATGGCTGATAGCAACCCTGTTAATGATGTTATCTGTGGTTGCCCTACCGTCTGTTGCCGAGGAACTCAAACTCAATTCGGCGACTACCAGAACAGGCGATGCCCCGGACGAAGAGCTGCTTGCTCTGCTGAAACAATCGGTAAATGACGCGGGCAGTTTTGAAGACCGCTACGATGCCGAAGTGTGGTTGCTGGCAAAATCGGGGCCGCTGGAACGATTTATTACCGACAAGCAAGAACGGCTGAATTTTTTGAAAAAAGTCCACTACGAAGCCATTCGCGCCGGCTTGCAACCGGAAATTGTGCTCGCCGTTATTGAAATCGAAAGCCGGTTTGACCCCTACGCGGTGTCCTACGCCGGCGCCCAGGGCATTATGCAAGTAATGCCGTTCTGGAAAGACGAAATTGGCCGCCCCGACGATAGTCTGATCAATACCGACACCAACCTGCGTTACGGGTGTACTATCCTCAAATATTACCTCGACAAGGAAAACGGCAAAATAGCCGATGCCCTGGCCCGCTATAACGGCAGTTACGGCAGCTATGGTTATACCGAAAAAGTGCTGGATGCCTGGGTCATGTACTGGAGATAAAAAGTACTGGAGATAAAAAATACTGGAGATAAAAAGCACTGGAGATAAAAAGCACTGGAGATAACACCAACTGCACTCTGCAATGCATACCTTGTACACTGCAAATTATAAAACGGTCTGTTCGCAGTAAACCTGATTAAGGAGCCTGAAATGAAACCACTCGTCGTCGCATTACTTGCCGCATCTGTTTTAATTGCTTGCAAGCAACAAAATACCAGTGATACCGAAGATACGTCAAAGCCTGTCTCAAATGCTGAAACGCCGGCACCTGAACTACCATCGGGTATCCAAGTGGCAGGAATGGATACCAAAGTGCGTCCGCAAGACGACTTTTTTTCTTACATGAATGGCGCATGGGTTGCTAACACCGATATTCCAGCCGACAAGTCCCGCTGGGGATCATTTAATGTACTGCGCGACAACAGCCAGGAACAGATCAAAGCCATAGTCGATGACATAGCAAGTACACCTGCCAGCGCTGGCGCACAACAAATTGCCAATCTGTTTAACAGCTTTATGGCCGAGGAGCAGATTAATAAACTTGGTCTGCAACCGCTCGAACCCGAGCTGACTGCGATTAATGCCATCAGCAGTCAGGATGATGTGGTCCATTACTTTGCTCGTGCTTACCTTAAAGGTGGTAGTGCACCTCTGGCGTTTTGGGTAGATGCAGACCAGAAAGACCCAGATACGAATATTGTTTACTTTTACCAGAGCGGTTTGGGATTACCGGATCGAGATTATTACTTTGATGACTCGGACAAAGGCAAGGAGATTCGCGCCAAATACCTGAGCTACATCAGCACACTGCTTACCCTTGCCAATATCGAAAACGCCGATGACGCGGCCAGACAAATTGTGGAGCTGGAAACCGCCATCGCCAAACACCACTGGACAAAAGTGGAGAACCGCGATCAGGAAAAAACCTACAATAAAATGAGTGCCACGGAGCTGAGAGCGCTGGCGCCAGAATTCGCGTGGGACACTTACCTGAACGCACAACACATTGATAATGTAAGCCATGTGATTGTCAGCCAGCCCAGCTATTTTGAACAATTGGACGACCTGTTGTCAGGTTCCGATATTGCCACCTGGAAAACCTACTTCCGCTTTCACCTGCTCGATACTTACGCCAGCTATTTGAGCCAACCTTTTGCCGATGCCCGTTTTGAATTTCGCAATCGGCAACTGCGTGGCCAGCAAGAACCAGCAGCTCGCTGGAAACGCGGAGTGGATGTTCTGAATGACAACCTGGGAGAACTGCTGGGGCAACAGTATGTTCAGCGTCACTTCCCCCCGCAGGCTAAAACCCGCATGCTGGAACTGGTGGAAAATCTGAAACGCGCCTACGCACAATCCATCGAGCAACTGGACTGGATGGGTGAAGAAACCCGGCAAGCAGCACTGGACAAACTCGGCAAATTCACCACAAAAATCGGCTACCCCGACAAATGGCGCGATTACAGCGCACTGGAATTAAAAGCCGATGATCTGGTGGGCAACCTGATGCGCGCCAATCAGTTCGAATTTAATGAAATGATCGACAAACTGGACAAACCGGTGGACCGTGGTGAGTGGGGCATGACACCGCAAACGGTCAACGCCTATTACAACCCGGTTTTGAACGAAATTGTCTTTCCCGCTGCTATTTTGCAACCGCCATTTTTTGATATGAATGCCGACGACGCGGTGAATTACGGCGGAATTGGCGGGGTAATCGGCCACGAAATAGGCCATGGTTTTGACGACCAGGGCTCCAAGTCCGACGGTGACGGCAAGTTGCGCAACTGGTGGACGGAGCAAGACCTGCAACAGTTCCAGCAACGTACCGGCAGGTTGTCAGAGCAATACAGCCAATACGAGCCACTGCCCGGCGAATTTGTGAATGGCGATTTTACCCTCGGAGAAAACATTGGTGACCTGGGCGGCCTGAGCATCGCGTTAAAAGCGTACAAACTGTCTCTGAATGGTAAACCGTCACCAACGATTGACGGCTTTACCGGTGAACAGCGTGTATTTTTGGGTTGGGCGCAAGTATGGCGTACCAAACAACGCGACGAGTTTACCAGCCAGCAAGTAAAAACCGACCCTCACTCGCCCCCCTGGTATCGGGTAAATGGCGTTGTGCGTAATATCAATGATTTTTACAGCGCATTTGACGTCAAGCCAGGCGACAAACTTTATTTGCCACCGGAAGAGCGGGTAAAGATCTGGTGATTTAGAAGGTAGTAAACAGAAATCAGAAGACAGACAAATGCTGATCTGTCTTCTGTCACCTGACTTCAATCCTCTGCATGGCATACCGCTTCAATATTGTGCCCATCGGGATCAATTACAAAAGCGCCGTAATAGTTGGGGTGGTAATGTTCACGAATACCCGGCGCCCCGTTATCCTGGCCGCCGGCGGCAATCGCCGCGGCGTAAAAGGCATCTACCTCGGCTCGGCTGTTTGCCCGAAAACAGATATGCATGGGCCGTTGATGCAGGTCGTGCTCGCCAAACCAGAATTCCGGTTTGCCCTCCGGGCCAAACCCGGCCCAGCCTTCCACTTCCATCACCAAACCAATACCCAGTGGCGCCAGCGCCTCACGGTAAAACGCCTTGCTCTTGTCATAGTCCGTAACATTCAAGCCAATATGATCAATCGCCATACTCTTCTCCTGACAAGTTTTTTATTGGATTCAGTTGAAGTAATACTGTAGCGGAGTTTAGCACGAGAGGAGTCTGGGGGTGCAATGGTTGGACGTTGGACGTTGGACGTTGGACGTTGGACGTTGGACGTTGGACGTTGGACGTTGGACGTTGGACGTTGGACGTTGGA
>JBNKFQ010000279.1:0-17066 GCA_050289385.1 Porticoccaceae bacterium
GTACTCGTGTCGGGAGAAACGATAGGCGAGCATGCGCTTGAAAACCTTCGCGCATCGCTCGGTCAGTGTGGTCTGCGAGTGGAATATCGCGAGGTTGACCGAGCTGACTATCAAATTTGGTGTCAATCCCGGGGGCAGCCGATTCACCTGGTGACCTTGTTGGCGCGCCATATTACCGCTCAACACATGGCTGAGGTGGCTCGTGTGATTGCTGATCAGGGTTTAAGCGTCGCACAGATCCAGCGCCTGTCCGGGCGCATTGCTCTGGAGGATGAAAATAGTGACAGCCGCGCTTGTGTTGAATTTCGTTTGCGCGGAGAGGTGTCCAGTGAGCAAAAACTCCGGGCAGAATTGCTTGCGGTTTCTGATGCCCTGAATATAGATATCGCTTTTCAACGCGATTCTGTATTTCGTCGCAACCGTCGGCTGGTGGTGTTCGATATGGACTCTACATTAATCAGGGCAGAGGTTATTGACGAGCTGGCCAAAGCTGCCGGAGTTGGTGATCAGGTTGTTGCGATTACGGAAGCAGCAATGCGAGGCGAGCTGGATTTTAAACAAAGTTTTGCGCAGCGCCTGGCTCTGTTGAAAGGGCTTGATGTATCGGTGCTGGAAAATATTGCCAACTCACTGCAGTTGACCGAAGGGTGTGAAAGGCTGGTGACAACCTTGCGCAAGCTTGGGTATAAAACCGCCATTCTGTCCGGGGGCTTCAATTATTTTGGACGCTATTTGCAAGAGCAGCTCGGTTTTGACTATGTATTTGCCAACGAGCTTGATGTGGTTGATGGCAAGGTCACGGGTAAAGTTAGTGGTGACGTGGTTGATGGTCAGCGCAAGGCAGAATTATTACGAGAGCTTGCGGAGCGTGAAAATTTATCGCTGGAGCAGGTGATTGCTGTTGGTGACGGTGCAAATGACCTGCCGATGTTAGGTATTGCCGGTTTGGGCGTTGCCTTTCATGCCAAGCCATTGGTAAAGGCAAGTGCGAAACAGTCTATTTCTACTCTGGGGCTGGATGCAGTTTTATATTTGCTGGGATTAAGCGATCTGGATGTAGAGACGATTTGAATTGGCGCTGCAGTGTAATGGTTTGGCCGTTGCAAAGAATACACATTGATTGATGTAAACGCCTGGGTGGTGGCTTACTTTACCAGAGTAAGGTGGCGCTTCGCCTCGCTCTCTAGCCAATCGTGCATATCTTGTGAACTTAATGGCCGACAGAAATAATAACCCTGGGCGTAATCGCAGCCAATTTTGCGCAGTAGATTTGCTGTTTCCTGATCTTCGATACCCTCGGCGATGACGCTGGTGCCCAGACTGTGTGCAAGCTCAATAGTTGAGAGAGTGATATTGCGGTCGTTTTGGTCACGACAGATATCCCGGGTAAAAATGCGGTCGATTTTAAGGTAGGAAATCGGTAATCGATAAACATAAGTGCGCGAGGAATAGCCGGTACCAAAATCATCCACAGCCAGATGGATGCCTATGTCTCGAATTTCCTCCATGGCCTGCAAAGCAGACAGCGATTGGTCCGGCAAGCCGCGTTCGCTAACTTCAAAGCACAACAGCATTGGATCGATTTTGGTTTCTTTAACCAGTGCGCGAACGTGTTCAGGGAATTCCGGGTTCAGGAGATCTTCAGTGCACAAATTTATTGACAGCCATAATGGTGTTTGGTTGTTCTTCCATCGTGCGCACTCCAATATACTTTTTTTGATGGTCCAGTGCGTGAGTTTTTGCATCAAGTCTGTGCTTTTCACATAAGGTATAAATTCCATAGGCGGGACCAGTCCAAACTCGGGACTTTTCCATCGTATCAAAGCTTCGGCTCCCACAGGTTGCCGGTTATCGAGCCTCATAACAGGTTGATAATAAAGCTCAAATTCATTGTTATCGAAAGCTTTGTGCAATTTTTCCACCAGGGAGGGGTTATCAGACTTCTCAGCACTGTAATCGTGGGAATGAAAGGCAAATCTGCTTTTTGTTTGTTTTGCCTGATACATCGCCATGTCGGCTTTTTGCAGCAATGCACGGGCATCACCACTATCGTCTGGTGCAATCGCGATACCTATGCTGATACCAACCTGTATATGGTGATCGCAGATATCAAATGGCGATTCGAGGGCCTCTATGATTTTGTTCGACACAATTGCGGACACCTCACGATCGGTATCGGGCAGAAGTACAACAAATTCGTCGCCGCCCAGACGACTTACTGTATCAGAGCGACGTACAGCATTTTTTATCCGAATTGCTGCTTCTTTCAGAACCAGGTCTCCAACCGCATGACCCAGCGTATCATTTACAGCCTTGAAGCGGTCGAGATCCATCAAAAGAATGCTGAAAGAAGAGCTACCTTTAACAGAAGCCAAATACATTTTTTTGATGTTGAGATTGAATAGGGTGCGATTGCCAAGGCCAGTCATACTATCGGTATAAGCGAGAGTATTAATTGGGCCAACCATTTTTCGGGTAACACTAATAACTCCAAGTATCGACAAAAGTATACTTGTCAATAGCAGATAGGTCAGGTTTTGTTCAAACTTCTGAAAAGGAGCCATGGCCTTACTCATTGATTTGCCCAATACAGCTACGATTTCAGTTGACCCAATTGATTGCAGTGGAACCAAAGCCATTAAGTGTGAATTACCGCCCCATTTGCTAAGCCATGAACCTGTCTGATCTCTATTGTCATACTCCCGGAATATTTCTGTTATTGATGCGCTGGAAGTATTTCCATGAAACTGCCAGTTGCCATTGGTGGGACGGGATATAAAGGCTACTTCTGTGCCAGATGTTTTAGCCAGATTAGTAGCCAGTTCGTTATCTATGGAATAACCCATGACAAGATGACCGATAATATCTTGTGATTCCACAGGTGTTGCTACAATCTGATACAAATCGTTACCGCTGACAATGATCCGGGTTCCATTGTCGGTCTGGCCCTGATTGTTGTCTTGTGATAATGAAAGATGAAATTTCCCGTCATTGGGTAAAGATGTTTGTGGTAACGTCGTAGCCAGAATTCGTTCGCTCGTATCTGTGACAATTACGGCTGATGCTTGTATCCGATTACCGTGGTTAGCTATTATTGATCCGATTTTGGAAGTATCTTTTGTGGCAATCGCTTCACGCAAATCATAGTCTGTAGCCAATATACGTGTGGCCAGCATGAGTTGTCGATATCGCAATTGAAACTGATGTTGGAAAGCCTGGATGCCAGTGTTCAGGGAGTTCAGGGGGGTACTGTGAGAAATGTTCCTGTTAGCCGAATTTAATATAATTACTCCACCAAGCTGAATTATTATCAGCAGTATAATCAGGACGCAAATGATCCTCGATTCGTTTGTGCGATAATTCATCGTTAAATCCATTTTTGCCTTTATCCAGACCTTTTCCGAGTCTTATATTTATGTTGTCACAGGGCGGATGTCATATCAGTCAGGGGGGTGCTACATAATATAGATGGGTTTTTAACGATTGGCTGTTCCGTTTGTCAGGTTATTTCGGCCACTTGGGATTCGGCGTCAATTATTGCGAAAAATAAATTGTGAACTGTGTCACAAAACGACAGGATGAGAGATTTTCGTCGAGTTTGTCTGCCGGTTGTAATTGTATTAACCTGGGGTTTCAGTGATAGCTGAAAGAAATGATTGAATCAGCCATCTCCGCTAAAATCGTAATTCATGACCGGCTGTGGTGTTTGCAGATAGAAGCCCTGTATATATTGCACACCCATGCGCCACAGTGTTGGCATAAGTACGGGGCTTTCGATAAACGGCACGATGACTTTTTCGTCAGTAGCACGCAATTTGTTAATGATACTCTCCAGCGCTTCCCGGCCTTTTTCGTTCTCGTGGGCCTTATTTACCAAAGCGCGGTCGAGCTTGACAAAATCGACAGAAATTCGTTCCAGCAATTGCAGGGAGTTGCTGGACAGGCCGAAATGCACGAGTGAGAAATGACAGCCATTTTCCTTGAGCTTATCGACAATTGCAGTGGTCTGGTTCAGGTGGCGACCAACTTCCGTTTCCGATAACTGGAATACCAGCGAGCTGGAGGGTACATCAGCGGGCTTTAAGGTAATATCCAGCCAGGACGCAAATTCGTCATCGCAGAACGTGTGCCGGCTGATGTTAACGAACAGGCGAGTGCCGGGTTCGCTTTGTTGTTTTTCAGACAAGGCAGTAATGGCTTCGTGTACAACCCATTTGTCAATGTCTCTGGCAGTTTCCGTCTTGAACAACTGCGAGATAAAATCTACCGGGAAATCTTTCGGGTTGGCTTCTTCCTTGACTCGAACCAGCACCTCGTAAGTCGGGATACTTTCACCGTGCAAACTGATAATGGGCTGATAAAGTATTTCAAACTGGTCGTTTTCAAGTAATTGGCGACCTATGTCTTCAATGTTTGTGTCAACTTCCTTGATTGAAGGTGAAAATTCGAGTTCGTAGAGTCTTGCGCCATTTCCGGCAGTATCTGCTGATTGAACACTTTCGAGAGCTTGTTGACAGCGATCGAGCACATCATCTGCTGTTTCGGAGTTATTTGATATTACACTCAGGCCGATACCGAGTGTGGTAATGAATGTTTGGCCGTTAACCTCAATAACCTGATCCCCGATATAGTCACAGAGACCCTCTGCCAGTCGCAGTGCTGTGTCGGCGTTGGTGTCGGGCATCAGCACCAGGAAGCTGTCTTCGTTTAAGCGACTGATAATATGGGTATCGGAAATTTGGGAATCGACCAGCCTGGCGGCATCTTGCAGCACTTCTTCCGAGAATTTAATGCCGTTTTCCTCTCGCCAGGTCTGGAACTGGTTGATCTTTACCAGCCACAGCAGGGATTCCCGGTCCATCTGACTGGCGCGACGAATGGCGGTATTGATCTGCTCGACCAATTTATGCAGTCGAATTTCTGTCAAGCCACCTTGTGTTTGTATGACTCCGGACTGGCTGTCTTCCCCATATTCAAAATCATCGTTTTTGATCAGAAATTGCAGAGCGGGTTCATCTTCGTACTCTACCTGAGCCGTGTTCATTTCGAGATCGACGGTCTGATCGTCGTTACGCAGTGCGGTGAACTGTATTTCCCGAGGTTCCCAGGCGTCTTCCGTAAACAGGGATTTCAGCAGGGGTTTGATTTTAGCCCGACTGTCCGGGCTGACAGTATCGATGACCGGCAAGCAGGCCATTTCCTCGCGGTCAGCATAGCCAAACAGATGGGCATAACTGTCGTTCGCATAGATGTAAGTGCCTTCCTTGACAATGGCAATGGCGTCGCGGGAGCTGTGTAACAACTGCTGGCATCGATCTTCTGCTTCGGAGTAGCGACGTTTCCAGTAGGTAAGTCGGCGACTTTGATTGAGCTGGTGCAAGGCGCGTGATACCACCAGCAGCAGATGTTGGTCTTCGTCTACGCCCAGGGTCTCGGCAGCTCCCATACGCAGGCCTTCGATTACGGTTGTACCGGGCTGGCTGCTTATCAAGATTACCGGTATGTCGAGGTCGAGTCGGCGGGAGTTGTGAAAGATGGACTGTGGTGTGACGTTGCTGCATTCAAACTGGGCGAGAATCAGATCCCACGAGCCGGCTTTCAGCAGCTTTGGCAGTTCTTGCTCGGATTTGGCGTGTTTGAATGAAACATCGTACCCCGCGTTGCGGAGCAGGCTGACCAGCCGGCTGGCTTCGTCAGCGGAGTCGTGGGCCAGCAGAAGCTGCAATGTGTTGTTGGCGTCCATAATACCCGGAGAGTGCAATTCAGTCGTTCAATGTAGAAGAGTAGCTTTTTCTGCAGAGGGTTGCGCTCATCCGTAATCAACACCCGATGTGTTTGCAAGAAGCCGGTAATCCTGCCAATTCCGGGGGGCTGATGTCAATCTATTTATGAAAAACCTGTTACTCGGTCGGAGTGTGCAGGGCAAACCGTCCGATAAAACCAGTGGTATCAAGCGGTGTTGACAGATTGATCATGGTGCCGCTGTCGCCGCCCAGCAAATGTACCTGGTCGCCATTTTTGAAAGACATTGTCGGTGTTATCAGTTGAGCCGATCCGTCACTATCGGTAATCATCAGTGCCGGCAAATAGGGGCCGGGCGCCTTGCCGCTGCGCATCGCCCTCGCCGCGCGAGTGTGAACAGTGCCACCCAGAAGTTCAATACCCAGCATTACTGTGAGTGCTGCTGTGGTTCTTTTCCAGCGCACTATGCCCGGTGCCCACTGATCGGAATCACTGTCACGTGTGGCGACAATTTCACCTGGCGCAAGCTTGGGTGATTTGCCCGGGTCCAGTTCGACGCATTTGCCATTGGGGCTGCGGTCGCGCACTAAAGCGTGGAGTGGTGGAGGTTTGTTTTCGGTTTCTTTTGACGGGGCCTTGTCCGACACTTCCGCGTCAAGCGTTTCCTGACGCACAGGAAAGCTGCCGCCCCCTTCTGTGTCCAAAGCTTCGCTCCACACATCGTTGCGAAACAATTCCGAACGCTGAAACTCGAGTGTTTGCGATTCCGGTTTGGTTTCGCGTTTCACGATGGCTGACAAGCTATCGAGGTAGCTGTCGAAATCCGCGTTGCCTGTTAGAGTTTCGTGGATATGACTCAGCCCGTAAATCAGTTGTACCTCGCTGTCCTCTTCCTGACGTTGCTCAAGCCGCTTTTGCTCGGTGGTCCAGTTTGCTATCAACGTGCGAATCAGTCGTGGAGGCACTTTGTCAATTACTGAAGCGGTGGTGAAGTTGTCCAGCTTTTGTTGCAGGTTATCCGTCAATTTACTGATGTGAATCTTGTAATACCTGCGGTTGGAACCCTCCAGTTTTGATGCATAAACCGGTGGCAGGTCTGATTCTGAATCGACCACAAAAAGTCCCGGACTCATGCCGGACACCACGTCGGTCAATTGAGCCCATTCGGCCAAAGCCTCGTAGGTAGCGGCAAGGTCATTGGCCGACAAGCGGTTGGGGCCGCTACAGGCCAGCAGCAAAATACGCAGATATTCATTGTGAATGGTAATGGATGGTGTGCTGCTTCTTTCGCGACCGGGGTTCGGATTGTCTGTGACACGACACAACGTGGCGATTTTGTACTCGGTGTGCAGGTCGGCCCAGAAGCGTGGGGGTGTTCCCAGATAAAACTGCAGGCATTTCAGATACAAGACGCCCTGGACATGAAGGCTTTGGGAAACCGACTGGGCAATTTGCGGCATTGCGGTACCGGCCTGGTCGCCCAGCGCAAATGCTTTCACCACCGACCGGTAGCCGCTGGCCAGGTGTTTCAGTATCGCCTGGCTCAATGATATGGTGTTGGCGGTTTCTTTTGACAAACTGGTGCGAGCCAGTTTAGCCGAACATTGCAGCGCCTGCGCTTTTACCTCATTCAGCAGCGTCAACTTTTGGTAGGGCTTCACTTCTAGTATCGCGAGCTCTTTTACCAGTGAGTAAATCAGTTTGCCGCTTTCGGCTGGCGCATTTGTCGGTAGCATTTGAACAAAAGAGGCGAAACTGCGCGGGTCGTGTTCGCACAGCGTGAGGCTTTCAAGGGTGGCTTCATTGGCCGATAGTTGGCTGGCGAGTTTCGTCAGCAGGTCCTTGTCAATTGTTCTGTCCATACTGTTCGTCTCCCTTTGGGATCCGTCATCTTTGTTATTGTCAGGACAATAGATTCTGGAGTAATAACTCTGCCTGTAAATAGTAGCCTGTCTTACAGTGTCGGGGTTAACGGAGTCTTGGAATTTGCTCCCGCGACTTCCCGTACCAGTTTTGGCACCAGGTATCCTGGCAGGGCAGCCATAATATCTCCAAGCAACTGCCGTGCCTCTTGCTCCGATACGTCAAAATGCGCTGCCCCCTGGACCCGATCCAGGACATGTAGATAGTATGGCATGACCCCTGCGGTAAACAACCGTTCGTTCAGGTTTATCAAGGCGTGTGCGCTGTTGTTGATACCCTTGAGCAGGACTGTCTGGTTGAGCAGTGCAACGCCTGCGTTCCTGAGGCGGCGCAGCGCATTGCCGACATTTTCGTCCAGTTCGTTTGCGTGGTTGCTGTGAATCACCATAACTGGCCGCAGACGGCTGTTTGTGAACCACTTCAACAAGTGCTCAGTGATGCGCTGCGGTACAACGATAGGCAATCGCGTGTGTATGCGCAGTCGGTCGACATGGGGAATGCCGGCGATCTGTTGCGTCAGCCACGCCAGATGATTGTCGGCAGCTGCCAGTGGATCGCCACCGCTATAGATAACTTCCGTGATGGAGTCATCCGCTGCTATGTAGTCAAACACCTGTTGCCACTGGTTGCGGCCGGGCTTGTTATCTCTGTAGGGAAAATGCCGGCGAAAGCAGTAGCGGCAATTAACCGCACAGTTTGGACTGACCACCAGCAGTACTCGACCACGGTACTTGTGAATCAGGCCGGGTGCGGGATTTGACTTCTGTTCCGCGAGCGGATCGGCGCTGTAGCCCGGCGCGGCGATTAGTTCATCTCCCAGCGGCAGTACCTGACGTAGCAAGGGGTCGTTTATGTCGCCCTTGCGCATTCGGTCCAGAAAGGGCCGCGTTACACGCAGTGGAAAGTCCCTGCAGGCGCTGCGAGCGCCTGCCAGATGTGCGGTTGGCAAGTCCAGTAACCTGAATAACTCTTCAGGATCACGCACGCTGGCAGCCAGTTCATCTTGCCAGGTGGTGTTGTTTGTCTCACCTGTGGATGGACATCTTGTGGCCAAATCGATATCTGTGGTCTGCACTGTAGGCACGATTCGCGGTATCATTCGCAACTTTCCGGTTTCCAATAACTGTCAAAGAGAAAACTGTTAGCAATAGAGGTAATAATGGCGAACTATTCTACCAATGAATTCCGTTCAGGTCTGAAAGTGATGCTGGATGGTGATCCCTGTAGCATTCTGGACAATGAGTTTGTAAAGCCGGGCAAGGGCCAGGCGTTTAATCGGGTGAAATTACGCAATTTGAAAAGCGGGCGTGTTTGGGAGCGTACGTTCAAGTCTGGTGAAAGTCTGGAGGGCGCCGACGTTATGGATACAGACATGCAGTATCTCTATAACGACGGTGAGATGTACCACTTTATGGAACCGGACACCTTTGAACAGCATCAGGCAGACAAAGACGTTGTTGGTGACGCGGCGCTGTGGTTGAAAGAGCAGGATACCTGTACCGTTACGTTATACAACGGTTCGCCTCTGGCTGTGACGCCGCCCAATCACGTAGAACTGGAGATTGCCGAAACCGACCCCGGGCTACGAGGCGATACCGCACAAGGTGGTAATAAGCCAGCCAAACTGGTTACTGGTGCTGTGGTCAAGGTGCCGTTGTTTCTGGATACCGGCGAGGTGGTCAAGGTGGATACTCGCACCGGAGAATATCTCGGCAGAGCGAGAGACTAAATGGCTCTGAGTTCCGGGTTCTGAGTTGGAGCCCGGTTTCCGGAACCCTGATGAACTGATTTTATGAACTGGCGGCCTTCCTGTTCGATTCAAATGTTGCAGCAGCGAGCGGAAACGCTTACCCAAATTCGCAGTTTCTTTGCGGAACGCGCTGTCCTGGAAGTGGATGTCCCCGTGTTTGGCAAGTGCGGTATTACCGATCCTCACATTGATTGCATTTCAGTTGATTACAATAATCGGCGTCATTACCTGCAATCCTCGCCGGAATATTTTATGAAGCGCCTGCTGGCTGCGGGTACGGGTGATATTTATTACCTGGGTAAAGCTTTTCGCGCTGGCGAGGCTGGTGTGCGCCACAACCCCGAATTTACCATGCTGGAGTGGTATCGTCGCGACTGGGCTGAACATCGGCTGATAAACGAAGTGACAGAACTGGTGCAAGAAGTTGTAACCAAAACATCAGCCTCTGGTGCGTTGCCCACAATCCGGCTGGAATATGGGGACGTATTTCAGTCTGCGCTGCATCTGAATCCCCATACCTGTTCGTTGCCAGAGTTGCAGCAGTTGGCGGCGCAAACGGCTGGCAGTGACAGTTTTTACGAAGAGCGAGCCACTTGCCTCGATTTGTTGTTCAGTTTGAAGGTAGAGCCGCAACTGCAGGGGGGGATTGTGACGGTTTATAACTATCCCGAATGTCAGGCGGCGCTTGCTCGTACAGATACCGATGCAACAGGCAACAATATTGCCCGGCGCTTTGAGGTATTTGTTGATGGGCTGGAACTGGCCAATGGCTATTTTGAATTATGTGATGTGGTGGAACAGAAAAAACGCTTTGAGAAAGACGCCGCTGCTCGACGTGAGGCCGGCAAGCCTGAAATGATTCAGGATGAAAAGTTGCTGGCCGCGCTGGAAAGCGGAATGCCTTCCTGTGCCGGGGTGGCGTTGGGAGTGGATCGGTTGTTAATGATTTGCTCAGGGCAGGCAAGTATTGAGAGT
The DNA here is from genome assembly GCA_050289385.1 of Porticoccaceae bacterium. Lineage (GTDB taxonomy): Bacteria > Pseudomonadota > Gammaproteobacteria > Pseudomonadales > Porticoccaceae > JBNKFQ01. The sequence continues at coordinate 10,391 of JBNKFQ010000279.1, forward strand.
GTTTTGCCGTTTTCTTTTGGTGATGTTTGAAGGGGAAGGTTTAGTAGTGGTGTTTCGCCCCTCCCCCAAAAAAACCTTATCCCTCTTCCAGCTCAGTCCACCGCAAATAGGCACCATCCAGCTCGGCCTGGGCGTCGGCAAGAGCAGCTAAAACCGGTTCCGTTATTTCACGACCCTGGTTATAGAATTCCGGTTGCGCGGTTTGCTCTGTCAGTTCTTCAAGCTTCTGTTCCAGTGCCTCTATCATTGCCGGTAATTGTTCGAGCTCTTTTTGTTGTTTGTAAGAAAGTTTTTTCTTTTTTGGCGCCGTTTGCACAGGTTTTTCGAGCCTGGCCAGTTTCGGCGTGTTTGACTCGGTCTTTTCACTGGTGGCTTTTTTGTTGAGAGAAGGCAGTTCCGCCCCACGTCGCACCCAGTCGGCGTAGCCGCCCACGTACTCGTTTACCACACCGTCGCCTTCAAATACGATGCAACTGGTCACTACGTTGTCGAGAAACTTGCGATCATGGCTGACGAGCAGAATCGTGCCATCAAAGTTCAGCAGTATTTCTTCCAATAGCTCCAGGGTTTCCATGTCCAGATCGTTGGTGGGTTCATCCAGTACCAGAACATTGGCAGGCTTGCTGAAGAGCCGTGCCAGGATCAGACGATTTTGCTCACCACCCGACAAGGCTTTTACCGGTTGTCGAGTGCGCTGGGGGGTGAACAGAAAATCTTGCAAATAACTGATGACATGGCGGTCTTTGCCGTTGATGGTGATAAATTCACGACCTTCTGTCATATTATCGATCACGGTTTTTTCGGGATCGAGCTGGCTGCGCAACTGGTCAAAATAAGCCAGTTCTATTTTTGTGCCAATTTTTACCGTGCCACTATCTGGCTCGAGTTGCCCCAACAACAAGCGCAACAGGGTAGTTTTACCCATGCCATTGGCACCGATAAAACCAATGCGATCACCGCGCAGAATTTTGGTGGAAAAATTTTGTACAATGGTTTGTCCGTCGTACACCTTGTGCAGATCTTTTGCCTCAACCACAATTTTGCCTGACCGTTCGCCACTTTCCATGTTGAAGTTGGCATTGCCCTGGCGTTCTCGACGCTGTGCCCGCTGCTCGCGCATTTTTTCCAGGTCGCGCACTCTGCCCTCGTTGCGTGTACGCCGCGCTTTGATCCCCTGGCGAATCCACACCTCTTCCTGTGCCAGTTTTTTGTCGAACAGTTCATTGGCGCGCTCTTCCGCTGCCAACTGTTGGCTCTGAAATTCCAGGAAACCCTGGTAATCACCGTCCCAACTGCGTAATTGACCCCGGTCTATCTCGATAATAGAGGTGGATATCCGCTGTAAAAATGCCCGGTCGTGGGTAATGACCAACAGAGCTCCACGAAAGTTTTCCAGCTGTTTTTCCAGCCATTGTATGGTGGGGATATCCAGGTGGTTGGTGGGTTCATCCAGTAACAGGATATCCGGCTCGCACACCAGCGCCTTTGCCATAGCTACCCGGCGGCGCCAGCCCCCGGACAAATCCCTCATGGCTGTATCAGCGGGCAGATCAAGAGATTCGATAACAGTTTCTATCTTTTGCTGAAAGGCCCACCCGTCTTGCGCTTCAATTTGTTCCTGTACTCGGGCCAGGCGTGTCAGGGCACCCTCGTCGTGTGCGTCTGTCGCCAGGTGATGAAATTGTTGCAACAACTCTCCGACGTCAGCAAGGCCTGATGCGACCACATCGTACACTGTTGTGTCGTCAGCCTCTGGCAGGTCCTGGCTCAGGTAGGTCACCGTTGTGCCCGGTCGCAACCAGTATTCGCCGCTGTCCTGCGCGATTTGTTTGTCGAGCAGCTTCAACAGGGTAGATTTGCCTGCGCCGTTGCGACCCAGAATGCCTATGCGCTGTCCCCGATGTATGGTCAGATCGACATGATCCAGCAATATATGAGGTCCAAAGGCAAGCGAAAGATCAGTTAATTGCAGAAGTGGCATATTTGAAACAGCACAGTTATCAGGTTACAGATAGCCGGCCGGGGGAGGCCGGTATGGGCGCGCAGTTTAGCAGATAGCGCCCGCAAGACGAATGGTGGTTATCGGCTGCGGGTTTGATGTATGCTTTGCCATAGATTTTGGCATTAATAGCCAAAACGCAAAAATAATATAAGTGGTAGGAAATAGTTATGACACCAGGAAGTACCAATCTTCTCAAGGTCCAGTTACCAGCTATCGGCCTGGTTCTGGGCGTATTGTTTAGCGCGTTTGTTGCGGTTCTGTTTCAGTTAAATATAGGTTTGTCACTGTTGTTCGGTGTTCTGCTGGGTGCGATGGCGGGTTATAGCGTTAGCCTGATTGCCAGAATAAAGGCAAAACCGCAACCTGCTTTAACGTCGGATGTGAACCGTGTAGTGTCCTGAAGCAAGCTACAAATTCAGGGCACGCCTCTGAGATCATTTTAGCGGTGTACGGGCAACGCACCATACATCTACTGTCTTTGCCCCGGCTTTCAGCAGTTTTGCTGTCAGCGCATTTGCTGTGCTGCCGGTAGTGACCACATCGTCTATCAGGGCAATGTTCAAGCCGTCCACCGCGCCGCGAATCTCAAACACATTGCGCAGGTTGCGAGTGCGCGCCTTGCGCGGCAAGTCGTGCTGTGCAGTGGTGGCGTGGCGCTTGCGGCAGTGTTTGTGGCTACAGGGTATGCCCAATTGTTGGCTGAGCAAGCGTGCCAGATCGTAACTTTGGTTAAACCCCCGAACACATTGCCGGCGCCAGTGCAGGGGTACTGGTATTAACAGATCTGGTAAAGCATGTGAATAGAGGTTTGCATTATCCGGACTTTCCTGATCTGAAACATTTTCTCTCTGGCCTCCGCACCATTCAAGGACACACCCAGCCAGTAATTCTGCCAATATTCTGCCGTTGGTCAGATTGCTGCGTTGTTTGTAACTGTTGATTAGCAGGTCGATTGGCGGACGGTATTCAAAAGCTGCCACACAGCACCGCCAAAGCGGTGGCCGATACAGGCATTCGCCGCATTCTCCGGAATCGGGCAAGATAATCTGGGGCGGTAGCGGGATAGCGCAACGCTGACAACAAAAGTTGAGCCACGGCAGGTCGGTCTGGCACCCCGCGCACAATGGCAAGGTTTTTTGACCCGGTCCGCCGCAGAGTACGCAGCGAGTGGGCAGCAGTGTCCGTATTGCGTTGAGGCCAAACATCTGTTGTTAACCTTCTTTTATTTTTTAGTTGACAGTTTGCGTCACCGCACTAACATGGCTGCTGGATTCATACTCCATTTGGAAAGTAATGATGAGTGCCAGCCAAACTGACGCTATTCGACACGACTGGGCCCGGGACGAGGTCCTGAACCTGTTTGCCATGCCATTCAATGACCTGCTGTTTGAAGCGCAGGTGGTCCACCGTCGCCATTTTGACCCGAATCGGGTGCAGCTTTCTACACTTCTGTCGATCAAAACCGGTGCCTGCCCGGAGGATTGCAAATACTGTCCGCAAAGTGCTCGCTACGACACCGGGCTTGAACGTGAGCGTTTGCTGGAAGTGGAGAAGGTTATTGAGCAGGCTGAATTGGCCAAAAAAAGCGGGGCCTCGCGTTTTTGCATGGGCGCTGCCTGGCGTTCGCCGAAAGCGAAGGATATGACGCCGGTAATCGAGATGGTAAAAGGGGTTAAGGCGTTAGGTATGGAGACCTGCATGACTTTGGGTATGCTGTCCCGGGAACAGGCACAGCAACTGTCCGACGCCGGCCTGGATTACTACAATCACAACCTCGATACTTCGCCGGAGTACTACGGCGACATCATCACCACTCGCACCTACCAGGACCGGCTGGACACACTTGATAATGTACGCAAAGCAGGCATGAAGGTCTGTTGTGGCGGCATTGTTGGTATGGGTGAAGAACAAAAAGACCGCGCCGGTTTGCTGATGCAGTTGGCCAATTTGCCCCAACACCCCGAATCTGTGCCTATCAACATGCTGGTCAAGGTAGCTGGCACGCCGATGGAAAATCAGGGAGATCTGGATGATTTCGAATTTTTGCGCACCATTGCGGTGGCTCGAATCCTGATGCCGAAATCCCATGTGCGTTTGTCTGCCGGTCGCGAGAATATGAACGAGCAGATGCAGGCGCTGGCATTTATGGCCGGTGCCAACTCCATTTTTTATTGTGAAAAGTTGCTTACCACGCCAAACCCCAAAGCCAACAAGGATATGACGTTGTTTGACAAACTCGGTATTCAGCCGGAGGAATACGAAGTGGAGAGAGACAACGAGCAGGAGGCAGAGGTTTTGCATCGAGCCATCGAAGATGCGCAGAATGATCGGTATTTTTATGATGCGGGCAAGTGACAGACAGGACGTTGCAGGTCCGGTGTCCGATTTTCGACCGCTCTCCAGCATTCACGCTTCTGGCCGGCTTCCTCTATGTCCATAGACAAGGAACTGCTCCCCGCCCTGAACGCCCGCCGCGACGCACATTTGTATCGTTCGCGTCATATTCTGCAATCCCCGGCCGGACCCGAAGTATTGGTGAATGGTGAGCGCTGCCTGGCGTTTTGCAGTAACGATTACCTTGGCCTGGCCAATCACCCGAGCGTTATTGCTGCGTTTAAACGTGCGGCTGACCAATACGGTGTTGGCAGTGGGGCGGCGCATCTGGTTTATGGCCACTCGCACGAGCACCATGCACTGGAAGAAGAGTTGGCGGCATTTACCGGTCGCCAGCGAGCGTTGCTGTTTTCTACTGGCTATATGGCCAATATTGGTGTTATTACGGCACTTTGCAACCGCGGTGATGTGGTATACGAAGATCGTCTGAATCATGCGTCATTGCTGGATGGTGGATTGTCCAGCAATGCCCGTTTCAAGCGTTACCGCACGCTCGACGAACTGGTTGAGGGGCTGGCCAGCGCAGAAGAAACACGCAAACTGGTAGCTACTGACGGTGTGTTCAGTATGGATGGCAATCTGGCGCCGCTGGACGAGTTGGCCAAAATATGCCGCGCCAATAAAGCGTGGTTAATGGTTGATGACGCACACGGTTTTGGTATCGTTGGTCAAAATGGTGGTGGTTGCGCTGAACATTTCGCTTTGACTGCCGAAGAATTGCCGATTTTGATGGGCACGCTGGGCAAAGGTTTCGGCGCGTTCGGTGCATTTGTCGCCGGCAATGAATCCCTGATAGAAACTCTGATCCAGTTTGCCCGCACTTATATTTACACCACCGCACTGCCGCCCGCGGTAGCGGCGGCCGCCCGCGCCAGTCTGAAACTGGTTGTTGAAGAAGGCTGGCGACGGGACAAATTACAGTGCCTGATTGCGCGTTTTCGTCGCGGTGTTCAACAGCTGGGCCTGGAATTGATGGAATCAGATACTCCGATCCAGCCGGTGTTGTTGCACGATGACGAGCTGACTCAGAGGGCAGGGCGGGAACTGCAGGAGCGCGGTATTCTGGTCGGTGCCATTCGCCCGCCAACTGTCCCGTCCGGTGGTGGACGATTGCGAATTACCCTGTGTGCCGATCACAGCGAGCAACATGTAGATCAATTACTGGCAGCATTGGAAGACGTCGTCATATGAATGCTGTGCAACCAGACCTGGAGTCGCAAGTTAACTGTTCCGAATCATCGCTTGTACTTCACCACTTTACTGAAGCTGCAAACAGTGATTCGTTGCCTTTTGTGTTGTTACATGGCTGGGGCTCGGACAGCACTGTTTTTCATCAACTTATTGAGCAGTTATGCAGGCAACAAACTGTAATTGCTGTCGATTTACCCGGATTTGGCAATTGCCAACCGTGGCTGGATTTTTCCCTTGAAGGCGTATTAAAAGCTCTTGAGCGACAGTTGCCGGATCGATTTAACCTGATGGGGTGGTCGCTTGGCGGTATGATCGCCACTGCGTTTGCAGCCAATCATGAGGACAGGGTAAACAAGTTAATTACTCTCGCTTGTAATGCCAGTTTTGTCGAGCACCAAAGCTGGCCCGCCGCTATGCCCCAATCTGTTTATCGCCAATTTTGTGAATTCTTTAATGACGACTGGTTGGCGTGCTTGAAACATTTTTGTGGTTTGCAAGCAAAAGGAGATTGTCGGCAAAGAGAATTGACTCGACAATTGCGCGCTTTGACAGAAGCTCAGGATTTATCTGCTGGTTTGGTGGCGAGTAATTGGCGCAATGCGCTCGCGCTGTTGGGAGAAATAGATAACCGCAAATTATTTACTGAACTGACTGTGCCTGGCTTGCATCTGTTCGGTGGCGCAGATGCACTGGTGCCAGCAGAAGTCGCGCAACTTTTGATGGAGTTAAATCCGGAACAAAAAACAGAAGTGTTACCAAATGTAGCCCACTGTTTTCATTTATCCGAGGGCAGTGCAGTTTGCTCTCTAATTGAACAATTTCTGACACCGTCTTCAGTTGGCATAAACTCAGTTGGCATAAGCAAGGGTGTTTCCGATATAGAGAAACTGAACAAGCGTCGTGTTGCCGAATCATTCAGCCGTGCGGCAAGTAGTTACGACGGTGCAGCAACCTTTCAACGTAACATAGCCGATCAGTTAATAGAAAGTATGCCGCCAGAATTATCACCTGCTCATGTACTGGATGTAGGTAGTGGCACTGGTTATCTTACTGGTGTCATGCAGCAGAATTATCCTGATACTATGCTGA
>JBNKFQ010000280.1:0-3022 GCA_050289385.1 Porticoccaceae bacterium
CAATTGCCTGGCTTCCATCACTTGACAGGATTGGGTTACATCAATGTCTATCGGTGTGTAATCCAGGTGGAAGTGACTGAATGTGTGACGATCCGGTTCGCTGGCGTGCCAGTCCAATGGCTGGCACCCAAAACGATTGCACACATCGGCTATTTCATTGGTGGTTTCACATTGGGGCAATGCCCAAAGCCCGCCCCATATTCCCGTGGTTGGGCGTTTCTCCAGAAGAATTTCGCCATCCGGATTGCGCAAAACCAAAAAGCAGCATTCCTTTACCGGCTTTTCTTTTTTTGCTTTTTTACCGGGAAATTGCTGGGGAGTGCCCAGGGCAAATGCCTTGCAATCTCCGTGAAAGGGGCATTGACCACATTTAGGCTTGCTTCTTGTGCAAAGGGTCGCACCAAGGTCCATAATTGCCTGGGTGTAGTCGTCTACTCGTTTTGACGGCGTAAATTTATCGGCCAGCTCCCACATCTCTTTTTGCACATTGTTGATTCCGGGATACCCCTCAATGGCTCTGTATCGAGCCAGTACCCGTTTGACGTTGCCATCAAGGATCGGAGCCCGTTTTTGAAATGCAATGGCGCAAATGGCGCCTGCAGTGGAGCGACCAATACCGGAGAGTGTGCAAAGTTCTTCTACCGTGTCCGGAAACTGACCGCCGTATTGTTCGACGACAGTTTGTGCCGCCTTGTGCAGGTTGCGCGCACGCGCATAGTAGCCTAGCCCGGTCCAGTGGTGCAGCACATCGTCCTGCGATGCTGCAGCCAGTGAAGTAACTGTTGGGAATGACCTCATAAAGCGCTGGTAATATGGAATCACCGTCGTTACCTGGGTTTGTTGTAACATGATTTCCGATACCCAAACCCGGTAAGGTGTGATTTTCTTTTGCCAGGGTAGGTCGTGACGACCGTGTTTGTCAAACCAGCGCAGCAACTTGCGCGAAAAGTCACTCATTCTTTTTTTTCTCTCTCAGGTTTTCCAGTAACTTTTTCAACGGGTTGTTTTCTTCGGGTGTTTCTTCGTCAGTATCAGCACCATCCTTTTTGCGAAACAGTCTTTCCAGCAATTTTTCCGACACTTTTTCGGTCAGCAGTTTTTGCAAAAAGGCTTGATCAGGGCCGCAACTGACATCGCCATCAAAGTTTCCCTTGCAGCGAATGGGAATATCCCGATTGCGAATGCTTTTGCTTTTGATCTCGCAACCGGTTTCACTGGTACGCTCGTCCTGCAGATTTGCAGTGATCAACATGTTGTAAGTTCCGGCATCAAGGTCGGCATCGCCTTTGCCGTTAATTCGCAAGTTGCCAATACCGGATTTGAGATTGGTAAGATTGGTCAGTCGATTGCGTATTTGAAAGGTACCCGTGGTATCAGTAAAATTTGTAACCGTTGGCCAGGACCGTTGTTCTTTCTCTCGGCGCTCAACCAGTGCCACCATATCGCAGTAGCTTTTTTCGATATTCATACCGGAGAGTTCTGGCGCGATGGCTGAAAAAGAACCATCAGCGCTTATATTTTTTTCTATCTCTTCGATAGTGTCGCCGTGTGCGGTAATGGAGGCAGACAGACTGCCAGTACCTTTCAAGTCCTCAAACTCAGCGAATTTACTCAAAATAGCGTGCAAATCGACGTTAGTGGTTTCAGTATTTAATTGTACCAGGGGTTTTTTATTGGACAAGGTAATTTGCGCGTCTCCTTTGATACTGCCGCCAAAACCATTGGCAGAATACCGGGTTACGCGAATTATCGAACCAGTGCTGGTGGCGGCTAATTGCAAATCATCCAGTGTTAAACCCTGGGTAACAAGTTGTGTCAGCTCAATTTCTATTTGCCCACTGCCACCGTTCAGCAAGGCTATCGGTGCCAGCAGGGGAGCAAACAACGCAGCGGAGTTGTCGTTTTGGGCATCCGCTTCCTCTGGTGATGCCGGAAAATATTTGTCCAGATTTAATGCATTGCCTTTCGCACTGATATTAATTTCCCGCTGTTTTTTTAGTGTTGCCGAAGCGTTGGCACTCAATGAAAAATCATCAAGGCTCAGTTTTAAACCTGACAATGTGTAGTTGTCATCTGCAGAAGAAAACGTGGTTGCCAGGGCCAGTTTTTTAACCGGTAACTCGCCTGATTCACTGCTGATACTTTTGAGCAGCGGGTTGGGATCAAAAGCGGGAATATCCAGTTTGCCCGCTATTGCCGGAGCGCTACTGAGGGTTTTGACGGTTGCATCCAGAGTAACAGGAATATCGTCGAGTTTGATTTTCATACCAGGCAAAAGGAGGGTGTCGGCCAGCAGATCCAGCGTGGCGTCAAACCTGGCGGCCAGGTCATGTTTGCCATAGGCGATGGTGTCAGCGGTCAGTGCCAGTTCGGATTCAGATAAAGTAAAACGCTGGAAATCACTGTCGACGGTAATGGTACTGTCCAGGTTGACCGCAAGTTGCCTGGCGACTTCGGGAATTGCAATGGTAAAAGAGGCAGATACGGGAAAGGGCTGTTGCAACAGATTGGCCTGGCGGCTTGTTATTTGCAGGCTCTCTATCTTTTGCTGAACCTGTCCGTCTTTTACCAGCTCGACGGTGCCATCGCTGACCGAAAGAGCCTTGATATTCATGGTAATACCGGAGTCCGCCGGAGCTTTTGCACCAGCAGCGGCGATTGGTGCGGCGGCAACCGCTGCGGCCTGTTCTGCGCTGTTGGCCTGACTGATATCCAGGCGAATGTAGGGTTGCGTTACCGCAATTTCATCAATAACAACATTGCCGCCAAGGAGGGCGCCGAGTTCAAGCACCAGATCGACTTGCTGGAATTGCGTGTCCGGCAAGCCGGTACCGGAAAGCTCGGTGGCGCCAACCGTAATGGCAACATTTGGCCAAATCTGCCAGCCCAGATCGCCACTGATGTTCAGTTGTATGCCATTATCCGCTGCCACTTGCTGGATTTGTGGTTTGTATTGGTTGGGATCAACCACAAACAGCAGCAAAATAATGCCAATGCCCGCCAGCACCACGAGCGACAAGGC